>CAYGMX010000304.1:0-4211 GCA_964351055.1 uncultured Loktanella sp.
TCTTGGATCAACCTGACGTGTCGCTATGGACAACAGCGCAGAGTTACCGTCTTGCCCGCTTTGGCATGGATTGGTTGGGCTGGCTCCAATGGCAGTATGGCAGCGGACATTGGTGTCTGACCGTCGATGCGGATGAACTGCTGATCTATCCTGAGTATGAGACACGCGACCTGAAATCGCTGACACGTTGGCTGGATCAACAAGATGTTGCGTCCTTCGGGGCGATCATGCTGGATCTTTACCCAAAGGGCGGGCTGGAGGACGCAAGTTATTCTGCCGGAGAAGACCCCACGCAGGTTTTGCAATGGTTTGATCCGGTCAATTATCGCATGCGGCAGCATCACTACTACGGCAACCTGTGGATTCAGGGCGGCGTGCGTGAACGCATCTTCTTTGCCCAAGAGCCCAGCCGCGCGCCCACACTGAACAAAACCCCTTTGGTCAAATGGCACTGGCGGTATGCCTATGTCAGTTCGACCCATCAAATCCTGCCGCGGCGGCTGCACGATGTATTTGACTTTGAAGGGGGCACAAAAGTGAGCGGCGCTTTGTTACATACAAAGTTCCTGCCGATGATCGGGGAGAAATCAAAAGAGGAGATGTTGCGCCGGCAGCACTTTGAGAATTCTTTACTCTATGCGGATTACCATGAGCAACTCACGCAGAATCCCGACCTTTGGCACGAAGGATCGTGCCGTTATCAAGGTCCTGACCAGCTTGTCAAATTGGGGTTGATGTCAAAGGGTGGATGGGTCTGATATGTGTCATCCGACATTTACACGAAAGTAATGAACCGCTTGGGTATCTGGACATCATATAGGCTCAGATGGCAGCGCAAACGCTGGCGGCTGCGGGCGCTCTACAAGGGCCGCGAATTAATGCCTGTGGCGGATAGAACCAAGCAGATCGCGGCAGACGATATTTTGTTGTTCTGTACCTTTCGCAACGAAGATGTGCGGCTGCCGTTTTTTCTGGATTACTACCGCAAAATCGGTATCAACCATTTCCTGCTGGTTGATAATGACAGTGACGATGGCGGGTGTGATTTTGTAAAGGACCAGCCTGATGTCTCGGTCTGGACCACCAAGGGCGCTTACGGAGAGGCGCGCTATGGCGTTGACTGGCTGACCTTTCTGCAAGGGAAATATGCAGATGGGCACTGGGCGCTTACTGTCGATGTCGATGAGTTCTTCGTTTACCCGTTCTGTGATACACGGCCAATCCGTGCGCTTGCCGACTGGCTTGATGCATCACAAGTGCGGTCATTTGGGGCCATGCTTCTGGATATGTATCCAAAAGGGCCGGTCGGACAGGCCCACTATCAGCGCGGTTCAGATCCCTTTGACATTGCACGGTGGTTCGATCCGGGCAACTACGTTCTGTCAAAGAACAAGCTCTTGTATAACCTCTGGATACAAGGAGGCCCGCGCGCCCGCACATTCTTTGCAGGCAAGCCGAAACAGGCACCCGCACTCAACAAGATCCCTTTTGTGAAGTGGCGGAAGCCTTACGCCTATGTCAGCTCGACCCATATGATGTTGCCGCGCGGATTGAACCTTGTCTACGATCAGCAGGGCGGTGAAAAGACCTCTGGTATCTTGCTGCACGCCAAGTTTCTGAACACATTTGGCGATCGGGCGGCACAAGAAGCTGCGCGCGGCCAGCACTATGAGGCGGGGCGCGAATACAAGTCCTATGCCGCATCGCATCAGGACGACCCCGACCTTTGGTGCCAGTGGAGCGAGCAGTATATCAACTGGCGGCAACTCGAGATTCTGGGTCTGATGTCCAAGGGGAATTGGGCATGACCCTAGGAGTTGTGATGCTGGTGCATACGGGATTTGACCGCGCCGCACAGATGGTGCGGCATTGGCGCGATGCCGGCTGTCCGGTGGTTGTCCACGTGGACAGCAAAGTCAGCACCGCCAACTACGATCATTTTCGGCAATCGCTGTCGGATCTGGCCGACGTGCGCTTTTGTGTGCGGCACAAGTGTGAATGGGGCACATGGGGCCTTGTGGCGGCATCCCAAGAAGCGACGACCCTGCTGCTGGAAGAATTCGCCGATGTCCGCCACGTCTATCTGGCCTCGGGTGCCTGCCTGCCACTGCGCCCTGTCGATGAATTGCGCGCCTACCTCGAAGCACATTCAGACACGGACTTTATCGAAAGCGCGACCACGGCGGATGTGCCGTGGACCGTTGGTGGCCTCGACCGTGAACGGTTCACACTGCGGTTTCCCTTTGCGTGGAAAAAGCACCGGCGCCTGTTTGATCGATTTGTAAAGCTGCAACAATCTCTGGGGTATCGGCGGGCTGTCCCAGAGGGGCTTGTTCCGCATATGGGGTCGCAGTGGTGGTGCCTGACGCGGCAGACACTTGATGCGATCCTGCAGGATCCAAACCGCCCTGTTTATGACAGGTACTTCCGGCATGTCTGGATCCCTGATGAAAGCTATTACCAGACCTTGGCGCGCCTGCATGCGGGCAAGATCGAAAGCCGGTCGCTGACGCTGGCCAAGTTCGATTTTCAGGGCAAGCCCCACATCTTTTTTGATGACCATCTGGAGTTGTTGCACCGCTCGCATTGCTTTGTGGCCCGCAAAATATGGCACGATGCAGATTTGCTGTATCAGGCATTTCCACGCGCAAGTGATCCAAGCCAGGACTTGCAGGAACCGAATTCCGGCACCGTGGACCGCGTGTTTTCCCAAGCTGTCGAGCGCAGAACACGCGGGCGGCAGGGGCTTTTCATGCAAAGCCGGTTCCCCAGCACGGACCGGCAGAATTGTATTGCAGCCGTACCTTATGCCGTCCTTCAGGGCCTTGACGATGTCTTTCCTGATTTCCAGGCATGGCTGGCCAAACAAACCGGCGCGCAAGTCCACGGGCATCTGTTCGCAAGGGACAGGGCGCATTTCGCAGACGAAAGCGCCATATTCCGCGGGGGGCTTTCCGACAATGCGCGCTTGCGGGATTACAACCCCAAAATGTTCCTGACGAACCTGATCTGGAATGGCCGCGACGAATACCATTGTTTTCAGTTTGGCCCAGCAGACAGTCAGGACATCAGGTGGACCTTGGCAAAGGATACGCAGGCAAGCATCTGGGTGATTTCCGGAGCATGGTCTATCCCGCTTTTTGCCTCTGGCCGATCTGCAAGCGAAGTCCGCGCAGAGGCCGCAAGGCTGCAGCGAATTGAGGATGTTTTTCTCAAGCGGCTGCGATCGCCACAGGCCCATGCACGCATCAGGATCAAATCGCTTGCGGATTTTATCGAATCCCCGATGGAGACACTCCAAAGCATCATTGACGAGATCGCCGGACACCGCGGCAGGGCGCTGACAGAAGTTCCCGCCATGGCGGACCTCACTGGTTTGCCGGACTTTCTGCAAGAGCTGAAGAATCAGGGGATGCATCCGTTTCTGACCGGCAACATCACAACCGCAAATACCGGTCAATCGCGGGGGCCGCAGCGCCGCAAACCCTATGTGGTCAGCCAGAAATGAAGAAGTTCGACTATTTCATCCTGCTGGCAGAAATGCGGACAGGCTCCAACTTTCTCGAGGCGAACCTGAACTTGCTTGACGGGGTGTCCTGTCATGGTGAGGCATTCAATCCGTCATTCATCGGGTATCCTAAAACGGATACATTGCTAGGCATGAGCCGTGACGACCGCGAGAATGACCCGCATGCATTGCTGGACCTGATCAAAGACAGTGACAGCCTTAGCGGATTTCGCTTTTTCCACGATCACGATCCGCGTGTGCTGCGCACATGTCTGGATGATCCACGATGTGCAAAGGTGATCCTGACCCGCAACCCGTTGGACAGTTTTGTCAGCTGGAAGATCGCGCAATCGACGGGCCAATGGAAACTGACCAATGCCACACATTCAAAATCTGCGCCCATCCGCTTTGATCTTGCAGATTTTGAAACGCATCTAGACGCCATACAGGCCTTTCAGACACGTATTCAACGCAGCCTCCAAACCAGCGGGCAGACCGCGTTTTATCTGCGGTATGAGGATTTGCGTGATCTTGATGTTATCAACGGTCTGGCGCAGTTTCTGGGTGTTGATGCGCGGCTTACCAGTATCAACAAGAAGCTGAAAAAGCAAAACCCAGAGCCGATTGCGCAAAAAGTCAGCAATTATGAGGAATTGACCGCAGCACTGGGCCAGCTAGACCGGTTTGATCTGGGGCGCACACC
>CAYGMX010000305.1:0-4199 GCA_964351055.1 uncultured Loktanella sp.
AGATGATAGAAAACAATTAAGACAACGGCGACGGCGCGCAATCCATCAATGTCGTCGCGATATTGCAAGTTTTGGTATCCTGCCAGCTATGCCCCCAGTCCTCGCTAGCACTTCCCCCCAATTTCGGCAACAAATTCAGGACCGGCAGGCGCTTGGCCTGCCGGTTGTTATCTTGCGGTTAGATCAGTTTGCCCATGGCAACGGCGGTGTCGCTCATCCGGTTGGAGAAGCCCCATTCGTTGTCATACCATGTCAGGATGCGGACCATGGTGCCGTCCAGCACCTTTGTCTGGTCAAGGTGGAAGATCGACGAATGCGGGTCATGGTTGAAGTCTGAGCTAACCAAAGGCAGTTCGGTGTAGCCCAGAATGCCTTTCAACGGGCCATCGGCTGCGGCGATGATGGCGTTGTTTATTTCTGCGACGGTCGTTCCCCGCGAGGCTTCGAATGTCAGGTCGACAACCGAAACATTGGGTGTGGGTACGCGGATTGCCACGCCGTCGAGCTTACCATTCAGTTCCGGCAAAACCAGACCTACGGCTTTGGCTGCGCCGGTCGAGGTGGGGATCATCGACAAGGCGGCGGCACGTGCGCGGTAGAGGTCCTTATGCATCGTATCCAGCGTCGGCTGGTCGCCTGTATAGCTGTGGATCGTTGTCATAAAGCCCTTGGTGATCCCGACAGCATCGTTCAGGACCTTGGCAACGGGAGAGAGGCAATTGGTTGTGCAAGACGCGTTTGAAACAATGATGTCGGCACTTGTCAGCACATTATCATTCACACCGTAGACAATTGTCTTATCCGCGTCTTTGCCCGGTGCCGAGATAAGAACACGACTGGCCCCATTGTCCAGATGCGCTTGGCAGGCCTCTTTGGAGGTAAAGATGCCGGTGCATTCCATCACAACATCCACATGCGCCCACGGTAGGTCGGCAGGATTACGGATGGCGGTTACTTCGATCGGGCCACGGCCTACGTCAATTGTTGTCTCCGACGTCGTGACCGTCGCGGGGAAGCGGCCATGTACGCTGTCAAAGCGCAACAGATGGGCATTTGTTTCGACCGGACCCAGATCATTGATCGCCACGACCTCGATGTCGGTGCGTCCGCTTTCGATGATTGCGCGCAGCACGTTGCGGCCGATGCGGCCAAATCCGTTGATAGCTACTTTGACGGCCATGGTATGTCCTCCTGAGGGGTCAATGTTGGCGCTAACATTGCGATTTATGGCAAAAGGTCAACCTTTGATCGGCCCTAGCGCCAGAAGGCCAGCCATTCGATCAATGCCACAAGCTTGCGTAAGAGAAATAAGGTGTTCGCCCAGTCAAAGACCACATAATCGACCGCAAAGAGCGCGATCAGGAGAAATCCGAGAATGAGGGCGATAGTGTTCGTCATGTCCAAGCTCTAGCGGGACAGGCCGAAAATGGCAAAGCGTTCGATCACGCGGCGCCAAAGTTTTGCAAAGCCCCTTCGCAGAAAGACTTCGGGGTCTGCTGCGCCTAGTGCAAACGCCCCATCGCCGCCGCGACATCGGCCATACGCGCCGAAAAACCCCATTCGTTGTCATACCATGCCAGTACGCGCACGGTTTTGCCGCCGACGACCTTGGTCTGGTCCGGCGCAAAGATACAGCTTTGTGTGGTGTGGTTGAAATCGATGCTGACCTTGGCCTCGGCGTCATAGGCCATAACCATACCCATGTACCCGCCTGCAGCGGCGGCAACGATGGCGTTTACCTCATCAACTGTCACGGATCTTGCGGCTTCGAACGTCAGGTCAACGGCGCTTACATTCGGGGTTGGCACCCGTATCGCTGTGCCATCGAGTTTACCTGCGAGTTCGGGCAACACTTCACCCAGTGCTTTGGCAGCACCTGTCGAGGTCGGGATCATCGCCATTGCGGCGGCGCGGGCGCGGTAAAGATCGTCATGCCGCCGGTCCAGTGTAGGCTGGTCGCCGGTGTAGCTGTGGATCGTGGTCATGATCCCGCGTTCGATCCCGATCGCGTCGTTCAAGACCTTGGCAAGCGGGGCAAGGCAATTTGTCGTGCAAGATCCGTTGGAAACCATTTTTTCAGTAGCCAGCAGGTCGCGGTGGTTGACGCCATAAACTACAGTCCGGTCCACATTCTTGGCCGGTGCCGAGATCAGAACCTTCTTGGCACCCCGTTCCAGATGGATACCGGATTTCTGGCCATCGTTGAATTTGCCGGTACATTCCAGCACAACATCCACACCGCCCCAGTCCAGCTCTGCCGGATCATAGGTGGACATTACATCAATCGGGCCGCGCCCTAGATCCAGCGTTCTGCCGTTGACCTTGACCGGATACCCAAAGCGACCGTGGATGCTGTCATACTTCAAAAGATGCGCATTGGTTTCAATCGGGCCGGTTGCGTTGATCTTGACCACCTGCACGTCATTGCGCGCGGCCTCGGTGATATGTGCCAGTGTGCAGCGGCCAATCCGTCCGAACCCGTTGATCCCAATCGTGACAGTCATCCAAACGCGCCTTTCTGCCTGCTTCGGTTGCGGTCGGTATACGCATGTGTACGGGGTCGAGAAAAGGAAAAATGACGTATCTTCAATATTTTAGCGTTAACATTCCATGTTAGCGATAACGATTCTGGTGGGCTGGGGCCCTTGTTACCGCAAACGGTTTGCGGGCTGTCGAATCGATCAATGATTTCATAGGCTCCACCTAACGAAAGGATGCGCTTATGCATGCATTGATCACTCAGGACCATATCGACACCTACCAGCGCGATGGCGTGGTACTCGTGAAGGGTCTGTTCGCCGATTGGGTGGCGCAACTGCGCGACGGGATTGCGCAGAACATGGCAGCACCCGGCCCTTATGCCGCCGAGAACCTCAAAGAAGGGGACAAGGGCCGTTTCTTTGACGATTATTGCAACTGGAACCGGATTGCCCCTTTCGAGGACGCCGCGCGCAATTCACCCGCAGCAGAGGTCGCGGCCGACCTGATGCAGTCGCAAATCTGCCAGTTGTTTCACGATCATGTTCTGGTCAAAGAACCGGGAACTTCCAAGCCCACACCATGGCATCAGGACAGCCCTTACTATTTCGTCGAGGGCCAGCAGACTGTCAGCTTCTGGTCCCCGCTTGATCCCGTGCGCGCGGCGTCGCTGCGCTGTGTCGTGGGGTCACACAAATGGCCGCGCGCGGTCCTTCCCACACGCTGGCTGTCCGAGACAAACTTCTATCCCGATGAAGCGGAATTCATGCCGGTCCCCGATCCTGATGCGGAAGGAATGGAGATTGCGGAATACGAGATGGAGCCGGGCGATGCCGTGGCTTTCGACTACCGGATCTTGCACGGCGCGCGCGGTAATGAAACAACCCAGCGCCGCCGTGCTTTCTCGTTACGTTTGCTGGGTGATGATGCGCGTTACGTCCAGCGCCCCGGTCCGACGTCACCGCCGTTTCCGGGGCATGATATGGTGCCGGGGCAGAAGCTGCGCGAAGACTGGTTTCCGGTGCTGTTTCAAAGGTAGATCAAGGGTAAAGGTTCGGGTCAACTGCGTCGCTTTACGTTATAGCAACACGAACCACTGATCGGCGATCAGTCAGAAAGGACAGACATGAGCGGATTATTGGCCTTGTTGGATGATGTGGCGGCGATTGCAAAGGTTGCTGCGGCCTCGGTGGATGATGTGATCGGGCAGGCGGCCAAGGCGGGCTCCAAGGCTGCTGGCGCTGTGATTGATGATGCCGCTGTCACCCCGAAATATGTGCACGGGTTCTCGGCAGAGCGTGAATTGCCCATTGTGGGCCGTATCGCAATGGGGTCGATCCGCAACAAACTGGTCTTTCTGCTACCGGCTGCATTGCTTTTGGCCGCATTCGCGCCTTGGCTCATCCCAATTTTGTTGATGTTGGGTGGTGCGTATCTGTGTTTTGAAGGCGCTGAAAAGGTCCTGCATGCCTTCCAGAAAGGGGATCCGCATCCTGATGCCACGGGCGACCCCGCGCATCTGGAAGAAGCCAAGGTGCAGGGGGCGATCAAGACCGACTTTATCCTGTCTGCCGAAATCATGACCATCACGCTGGCTGCGGTCGAAGCGCCGACGATCTGGGGGCAGGCGGCAGTGTTGGCGGTTGTGGCTGTCGCAATCACCGCACTGCTTTACCGTGCGGTGGCGCTGATCGTAAAGGCTGACGATCAGGGGCTTGCCA
>CAYGMX010000306.1:0-4173 GCA_964351055.1 uncultured Loktanella sp.
GGCAATAAAGGCCGTGAGCGGGGCTGCGTTGACCGCTGTCAGGTTGAGGGTCCAGAATGCCTCGTTCCATGCCAGGATGAAGTTCAGCAAAAGGGTCGATGCAATCCCGGGAATGGCCATCGGGGTCAGCACATAAAGCAGTTCCTGCCCCAGTGTCGCGCCATCCATGCGGGCTGCCTCGAGGATCTCGCCGGGGATTTCCTTGAAGTAGGTGTAAAGCATCCAGACAATGATCGGTAGGTTGATCAGCATGAGCACGACCACCAGACCGGCGCGGCTGTCGAGCAAACCTAACTGGATGAACAACAGATAGATCGGGTACAGCACGCCCACCGCAGGCAACATTTTTGTCGAGAGCATCCAGAGCAGGATGTCCTTGGTCCGCTTGGAGGGGACAAAGGCCATCGACCATGCCGCAGGGATCGCGATCAGGCATCCAAGGACTGTCGAAAGGCCCGCGATGATGATCGAATTCCACAAGAAGCGGGCGTAGTCCGAACGCTCAAGCACAACGCGGTAGTTTTCGAGGGTCCAGTCAAACCCCAAGAAGATCGGCGGTGCCGCGATGGCCTGCGCCTCTGTCTTGAAGCTTGTCAGGATGGTCCAGAGGATCGGAAAGAAAATCAGCAGACCGATTGCCCATGCGGCGGTCGTATTGATCAGCTTCCGGCGGGGTGTAACAGAACGGGCCATGATAATTAATCCAGGTTCTTGCCGACGATCCGCATCAGGAAGATCGCGACGATGTTTGCAAGGATGATGGCATAGACACCACCGGCGGAACCAAGGCCGACGTTCTGGCTTTCCAGCACACGTTGGAAAATCAGGTAAGACAGTGTCCGTGTGCCGAACGCACCCCCAGTGGTCACGAAAATCTCGGCGAAGATCGCAAGCAGAAAGATCGTCTGGATCAGGATCACAATGGTGATCGCGCGTCCTAGGTGCGGCAGGATGATAAACCAGAACCGCTTGACCCAAGGTGCGCCATCCATTTCGGATGCTTCCAACTGCTCACTGTCCAGTGACTGTACGGCAGTCAGCAGAATAAGCGTCGCAAACGGCAGCCATTGCCAGCTCACGATCATGACGATCGACGGCAAAGACGCGTCGGAAAGCCAACTCACAGGTTCGGCGCCAAAGAACCGCCAAAGATGTGAAAACAGGCCGTTCACAGGGTCCAAGAACATGTTCTTCCATACCAGCGCAGAGACGGTCGGCATGACAAAGAAAGGCGCGATGACAAGAATACGCACGACACCTTGGCCCCACATGGGCTGATCCAGCAGCAACGCGATCAGGATGCCAAAGACAACGGTGATCAGCAGCACACTGCCAACGATAATCAAGGTGGTCTGGACCGAAGGCCAAAAGGCGCTCGAGGTCACAAAGCGGATGTAGTTGTCAAATCCAGCCCAGCCTTGGTCACCGCCACGCAGCGGAAGATAGACACGAAACGAGAACCACAAGGTCATAATGAGGGGGACCAACATCCAGCCCAAGAGCAGGATCACAGCGGGCGCCATCATCAGTCTGGCAGCGGATCTTGAAGCTTTGGTCGCCATTGGGGTGGACCTCCTCTGTGTGCAGGCGGAGTAATCTCACGCTCTGCTGTAAGGTAGCAGTATATCGGGGAAGGTTGTTTGACCAAGGGGCGACGGTGGTTTGCCGCCCCTTGGCTCGGAGGGAGTGCTAGCGGTAGCCAGCAGCTTCCATTGCTTCGTTGGTGATGGCCTGCGCTTTGGCAAGGGCTTCTTCAACGGTTTGCTGACCTGCGTAAGCAGCAGAGAATTCCTGGCTTACTTCAGAGGCGATACCAGCAAACTCGGGGATCGCTGCGAACTGCACACCGACATAGGGGCTTGGTTCGACGGTGGAGTTGTTCGGATCAGCCGACAGGATCGAGTCCAGTGTCATCTGCGCGAAAGGCACTGCCAGATAGTCGGGGTTTTCGTAGAGCGATGTACGCGCACCAGGAGGCACGTTTGCCCAACCTTCGTTGGCTGCAACCAGTTCGATATAGTCCTTGGAAGTGGCCCACTCGATGAATTGCTTGGCTTCTGCTTCTTGCTGTGTGCCGGCAGGAATGGCCAGTGCCCAGGCCCAGAGCCAGTTGGAGCGTTTGCCCAAACCGTTGTCGGGTGCCAGTGCGAAGCCCACGCTGTCAGCAACTGTCGAGTCAGCACCAGTCACAAAGGATGCCGCAACGGTCGCGTCGATCCACATGCCGCATTTGCCTTGGTTGAACAGCGACAGGTTTTCGTTAAAGCCGTTGGTCGCGTAACCGGCGGGGCCGGATTCGTCCATCATGCCTTTGAAGAAGTTCAGGGTGTTGGCCCATTCTTCGGTGTCGAACTGCGCGTTCCAGTCCATGTCGAACCAGCGTGCGCCGAAAGAGTTGGACATCGCGGTGATGAATGCACCGCCTTCGCCCCAACCGGCCTTACCGCGCAGGCAGATGCCGTTGATTTCGGCGTCGCGGTCGGTCATTGCAGCCGCAGCTTCACGGATAAAGTCCCATGTAGGGGCTGTTGGCATTTCAAGGCCTGCCGCTTCCATCAGGTCTGTGCGGTACATCACCATCGAGCTTTCGCCATAGAAAGGTGCTGCATAAAGCGTGCCATCGTATGACAGACCACCGGCCATCGCAGGCAGGATGTCGGCCACGTCGTATTCTGCGGACAGATCATCAAGCGGAACCAGCCAGTCGTTGGCGCCCCAGATCGGTGTTTCGTACATGCCGATTGTCATGATGTCGAACTGGCCACCGTTTGTGGTAATGTCCGTTGTGACGCGCTGGCGCAGAACGTTCTCTTCCAGTGTGACCCACTCGACAGCGATGCCTGTTTCGGCGGTAAAGGTGTCGGTGTAGCCCTGCATACGGATCATATCGCCGTTGTTGACGGTCGCGATGGTGATTGTTGCGGAATGGCTGTCTGCAAAAGCGCTACCTGTTGTGACAAGCGTAAGCGCAGTTGCAGCACAAAGTGTGCTCTTCAAAGACATCCGGTGTTCCTCCCTATTGGATGTGATGCTACCACGCTAGGGGAAAGGACGACGCGGCGTCAACAAAATTTTTACGCGCGTAAAGAAATATGCTCTCAGGCGGAATCGCGCAAAACAAGCTTTCCTTCTATTCTTGTGCTTTTCCAAGGCTCTACGTGGCCGTCGATTGCTGCAAACAAAGCTTGGGCGGCGTTTTTGGAAACCGCGTTGTAGTCGTGTGAAATCGTTGTGAGCGGTGGACAGGTATAGCGTGAATGCGGGTGCCCGTCCTGTCCGGCGACCCGAATCGTGCAGTCCGGACCACGGCCCACTTTGATGCCTTGCTCGTAGCACGCGGTCAAAAGGCCGATCGCCAGACGGTCATTACTGCATAGGATTGTATTGGTCGCGAATTGCTTTTTTGAAAGGGCCTCGTGCCCGCCAAGGCGCCCGATTTCCTCAAATCCCCACCCTTCTCCGGGGATCGAGATCACTTGTGGCGTGTGCCCGAAGGATTCCATTGCCGTCAGATAACTTTGCCGGCGGCGGTGCGCGTTGGGGTTTGCAGGCGTTTTCATCTCGAAAAAGCAGGGCGGTTCGCCGGTACGACACAGGTAATCGGTAATGTGCGATGTGAACTGGAAGTTGTCCGATCCCACAAAGGCGATCCCCAACTCATCGACGCTGCTGTCAAAGATGAGTGTCGGAACGTCGGCGCAGAATTTTTCCAATGCGTCGCGCTGTGATGCGCGTCCCAGTGGCGCCAGAAGCACCCCCGCCGGTTTCATGGACCGCAAGTTGTCCAATATCTCGACCTCCAGTTCCGGTTTGCCGTGGGCGCTGAACAAAGTGGGCCTGTAGCCTGCATCGATGCAGCGCTGTTCGAGATTGCGGGCGATTTCGGCAAAATAGGGGTCTGTGAGCAAGGGCACGACAATCCCGACATTCTTGGTCATCTTGCGGTTCTGGTTCATCGCAAAGATGTTGGGGCGATAGTCGTATTTCTCCACCGCCGCCTCGATCTTTTCGCGGGTCGACGGCCGCACGCTTTCGGGGTCGTGAAAGTATTTCGAAACCGTTGGCCGAGAGATACCGCTGATGGCAGAAAACTCTTCCATGTTCCTGATCGTCTTGGCTGACATGCCGGCTTTCCAGTTTCGTTGACAGTTCCTTTACACCCGAAACAATTCC
>CAYGMX010000307.1:0-4162 GCA_964351055.1 uncultured Loktanella sp.
TGGATGCGCTGATCGCGCAGATGGATGCAGACTGTGCGACCGCCCGGGGAATCCTTGCCGATGTCCGCTGAAATTCCGCGCAAAGGACTGCAAGACCGGTTCTGGGAAACCAAACCGATGTCGAAGCTGAACCAGCAGGAATGGGAAGCATTATGCGACGGCTGCGGCAAATGCTGCCTGAACAAGCTAGAAGATGACGATGGCACCGTCGCCATGACCCGCGTTGCATGCCGATTGCTGGATGATCATAGCTGCCTTTGCGGCAACTATCCGATCCGCCATCAGTTCGTGCCCGAATGTATCGTGCTGACCCCCAAGACCATCGTGGAAAACCTGTATTGGCTGCCGATGACCTGCGGGTATCGCCTGATCCACGAAGGGCGCCCCCTGTACGACTGGCACCCGCTGATTTCGGGTGATCCTGAATCGGTACATCGCGCGGGCGTATCTGTTCGCGGCATGACCATCCCCGAATTCGAGGTCGATGAAGACGACTGGGAAGACTACATTATCGAGGAACCGCTCTAGATGTTTTTTGCTTCAGACAACGCAGGCCCCGCGCACCCCAAAGTGATGGAAGCACTTTTGGCGGCTAACACGGGCTATGCGATGGGCTATGGCGCCGATCCGATCATGGATCAGGTCCGCGCACAGATCCGCGAGGTTTTCGAAGCACCAGAAGCCGCCGTCTATCTGATCATCAACGGGACAGCAGCGAATTCTGTTTTGCTCGCGTCGATGTCGCAGCCTTGGCAGACGATTTTTTGCAGCGACTGTGCCCATATCCACGAAGACGAATGCAACGCGCCTGAATTCTTTACGCAAGCCAAGCTGACACTGGTGCCAGCCACGGCAGGCAAGATGACGGCGGACGATCTGCGATGCAAAATCATGGGTGAGGAAAACCGCGGCGTCCACGGGCCGCAACGTGGGCCGCTTTCAATAACGCAGGTGACGGAAAAGGGCACGATCTACAGCCTTGACGAAATCCGCGCCCTGACCGCAACTGCGCAAGAGTTCGGGATCAAGACCCATCTGGATGGCGCAAGGTTCGCCAATGCGCTGGTCGCACTTGATTGCAGCCCCGCCGACATGACGTGGAAGGCCGGCATCGACACGGTCAGCTTTGGCGGGACCAAGAACGGCGCTTTGGGTGTCGAGGCTTGTGTGATCTTCGACCCCAAGGTCGCGTGGGAATTCGAGCTGCGGCGCAAGCGCGGCGGGCATCTTTTGTCGAAACACCGCTATCTATCCGCGCAGATGCAAGCCTATCTGGCGGATGGTTTGTGGCTTGAAATGGCGCGCTCTGCCAATGTGCGTTGCGCCCAACTGGCCCACGGTTTGCGCGGCCACAATGCGGCAACGATCCTGTTCGAGCCCCAAGGCAATATGATTTTCTTCAAGATGCCGCGCCGCGACCACAAGCGGATGCTGGATGGTGGCGCGGTCTATTATGTCATGTCCGGCGATCCCGAAAAGGGCGACCCCGAAGAATTGCTCACCGGCAGGCTTGTCTGTGACTGGTCGATGACCGAAGCAGGCGTTAACCAGTTCCTTGATCTTCTGCGCGGATAATGTCGGCCACGGCCTGCACATGGGTAAGCGAGATCATATGTCCGGCCCCAGCCACAACATGATTGACGGCGCGCGGAATGCGAGCCGCCAGAACCCTATGGATTGCTGAAATAACGGGCTGCGTCTGCGCACCTTGGATCAACCGTACCGGAATATCCAAGCCTTCCAGCCGCGCAGCCGAGGTGATGCCGCCTGCGTCCTCTTCGATTGCGGCACCGCCAGCGACGATCAGATGTATCCTGTCGATAAGGTACTGTTGCAGCCTCGCCGGAATGTCACTCCAGTCGGTCGTACCCCAAAGCTGGTTGAACAGTCGCGCCGCTTCGGTCTCATCTCCACGTAGCATGGCACCGATGAAGGGGCGGAACATCGCGGCATGTGCGGCATGTTCCGGCGTGCCCTTGGCCGCAGCAAAATAGACAGGTTCGATCAGGGTCAGGCGGTTCACAAGATCGGGCCGTTCGACTGCCAGCCGCAAAGCAGCCGTTGCACCGAATGAATGCCCGATCAGATGGGTCGGACCGTCGCAGAAAGCGGCAGCCGCATCGACAACAAGGGTTTGATAGTCGTGCCTGCCATCCCAATCCCCGCTGCGCCCGTGCCCCGGTACATCGAATAGGGTCGCACTGCCGCCGATTGCATCTGCAAGCGGCAAGAGCGCCTCGTGTCGCGCCAGCATGCAGTGGATCATGACAGACGGCGCACCTGTCCCTACGGTCACACTGTGGACCGCATGGCCAGAGATATCGCGCATTACAGTTTGCCGGACAGGTAAAGATCCAAATCAGTGATACGATCTTCGCCCCAGAACCGCTGGTCTGTGTCAGTGATAAAGAAAGGCGCACCAAACGCGCCTGCCGCAACCGCATCTTCTAGGTTCTTGGCGAAAGTATCAGCGCTTGTCAGCATGTCCTTGTCCGCCAACGCAGGATCAAAGCCGCATGAACCAAGGCAATCCCGTACCACATCGCCCTGACTGATGTCGCGTTCCTGCGCCCAACAGGCCGCCCCGAAAGCATGGACCAGCGGTGCGACATCGGCGCCGGTATTCTGGGCCGCAATGATCGCATAGGCAGACGGTGCACCATTTGTCGGCCAGAACATTGGCTTGGGGTTCAGCGGCAATCCTGCAATCTTGGAACGCCGCGCAAGTTCTTGCAGGCGGTATTCCTGACGGTTCGGGTGGCGGTCCTTGGGTGGCGTGCCACCGGTGCGTGCAAACAGCGCCATGATATCAAGCGGTTTATAGGTGATTGTGGCACCATGCTTTGTGGCGATCTGTGCAGGGCGGGTACCGCTTAGGTAGGTAAAAGGCGAAAGCGTTGCAAAGTAATAGTCGATATGGGGCATTTTGCGTCTCCTTTGTCACGCGCATTCTTTGCGGGACCGTAAGCTTGTGTTAGGCGGTGTCAACGCCACGAATCTGTTACACACGCGTAAGTGCACCTGTCGCCAGAGGACCATGCCATGCCCACAATGATCGAGCCCAAGCTGATATCTGGAAATGCGAACAGGCCACTGGCGAACGCGATTGCGCGGCGGATGTCCATGCATCGCGGCATGGAAGTCGGGCTGGTCGATGCGCGGGTGGAACGCTTCAACGACGGCGAAATCTTTGTCGAGGTTTACGAGAACGTGCGCGGTGAGGACATGTTCATCGTGCAGCCAACATCGAACCCTGCCAATGACAACCTGATGGAACTGCTGATTATCGCAGATGCACTTCGCCGGTCATCTGCTGCACGCATCACCGCCGTGATCCCGTATTTCGGATATGCACGCCAAGACCGCCGGTCCAAGGCCCGCACCCCGATCACGGCCAAGCTGGTGTCGAATATGATTGTAGAAGCCGGTATTGAACGCGTCTTGACCCTGGATTTGCACGCCACGCAAATTCAGGGTTTTTTCGATATTCCGGTGGATAACCTCTATGCCTCGCCCATCTATGCCTTGGATGCGATGCATCACTTTCGTGGTAAGCTGGACGATGTGATGGTCGTGTCACCCGATGTGGGCGGCGTGGCACGGGCCCGCGATCTGGCCCAAAGGATCGGGGCGCCCTTGTCGATCGTTGACAAACGTCGTGGCAAGCCGGGCGAAGTGGCTGAAATGACGGTGATCGGTGATGTGACCGACAAGGTCTGCGTGATCGTTGACGATATCGTGGATACCGCTGGAACACTTTGCAAGGCAGCCGAGGTCCTGATGGAAAATGGGGCCAAAGAGGTCCATTCCTACATCACCCACGGTGTCCTGTCAGGGCCAGCGGTCGAGCGCGTCTCAAAGTCCGTCATGAAAAGCCTTGTGATTACTGACACAATTCAACCCTCCGATGCGGTACGGGCCTGCCCGAACATCCGCATTGTACCGACAGCCCCTATGTTCGCCCAAGCGATTTTAAACACATGGAACGGCACGTCTGTGTCCTCGCTTTTCGATCACAAAACGCTGGGGCCGATCTACGAAGGTCTTTACGCAGCCGAATAGCCATCGCGCCAAGTGGGTCAATAAAGCGCCCATTCCTCGTCCTGTGCGAATTCTCCAAAAGACGTCCAAGCGACGCGTACCCGCGCGACCTGCGTGTCAG
>CAYGMX010000308.1:0-4135 GCA_964351055.1 uncultured Loktanella sp.
CACTCAGACCGGCAGGCATGGTGCTGTCGGGATTATCCACTGTGACCTCTACACGAAAGGTCCGGGTTTGCTGGTCCGCATTGCTGCCGATAAAGCCGACGGTTCCGGAGCGCTCTTCTCCGGTGATAAATTGCACCTCTGCGGTCTGGCCGGTCTTGATGCGCGACAAAGCCTGCTGAGGCACCTGGATCACCACGGTCAGCGGATCGTTATCAAGGACTTCGGCGACAATATCACCAGAATCCACAAACTCGCCTTCATCCAGCGTCAGATCGTTCAATCGGCCCGAAAACGGTGCGCGGATGATCGTCTTTTCCAACTGTTCTTTGGCGGCAGCCACGGCGGCATCGGCGGCAGCTTTCGCAGCGCGCGCCTGGCTCACACGGTCTTCGGTGGCAACGCCCCGACCTTGCAATTCAACTGCATTGTTCAGATCGCGCGTTGCTTGCTCAAGCTGCGTTTGCGCCTGCAAAAGTTGTGCCTCGATCGTGACCGCGTCAATGCGCCCGATCTCTTGGCCAGAGGCAACAAGATCACCGCGTGCGACCGCCACAGAGACGACCTGCCCAGCCACTTCTGACTGGATGCGGGTTGCCCGATCCGGTTCCGACTGACCTTCGGCACTCAGCACAAGCTGCACATCTTGTGCCTGTGATGGCATCACAGCGACCGTGACGGCGCGCGAGGCAGAATCCTCGGCCGCATCATCGACGACTGCGCCAGAAGGAAAGACATAGCCGCTCCCCATCCAGCCAACCAAGAGCAATGCAAAAAGCCCAGCGATCCACTTGGAACGCCCAGCGCCCTTGTCGCCTTCGAATGCCAGTTTCCCAGTCAAATCCGGGGGTGCAGCATCTTGTGCCATAATGAAGTCCTTCGCGATAATGGCTTTAGACCCGGCCAAAGGCCGGATCTTTATTATCTGCGATAACTAGGCCCGTTATGCATAGGATACTAGACGCTCTGAGTTAGTTTCTTTTTGAAGCAACCATCCGCCCACTCAGATATCCTCAACTCATATGCGTCATATCAGCCCTCGTCTGGAAGCGTGAACTCCACACGGCGGTTCAGCGCACGGCCTTCAGGATTGTCAGCCCCCGACTCTGTCACATTTGGCGCAATCGGGTCTGTCTCACCGACGCCCCGCGCTACAATCGCATCAGCCGTCAAAGCGGTGTTTTCGATCAGCCAGTCCCGCACAACATCCGCGCGACGCTGCCCAAGAGCAAGGTTGAAGGCCTCGTCACCAATTGAATCCGTATGGCCGGTGATCTCGATCGATGTGACACCATCCAGCTTTTCAGCGACACCGCGCAAGACCTCGCGGGCGGCTGGTTCAAGCGATGTGTCGCCAAAGCCAAACAGGACATCGGCCAACATCACCATTGCATCGACCTCACCTTCTTCATTGGTGCGTACATCCAAGGCCGGATCAGCGGCCGCAATCTCTTCAAGGCTGGGTGTGTCTTGCTCCATGACCTCTTCGGCCATCGTTTCATCTGCCATATCCTCGGCCATTGCATCGTCAGCCATATCCTCGGACATTGCATCGTCAGCCATTTCCTCGGCCATTGCATCGTCAGCCATATCTTCGGCCATTGGATCGTCAGCCATATCCGCGGACATGGTTTCATCTTCCATGATTTCTTCGGTGGTGGCCGTGTCATCCTGTGCAGTAGCGGGGCCAGCAGTCGCCGCCAGCAGACAAAGGGCAATCAGGTAGTGTGTGCGCATCTTTTGCGTCTCCGTAAATGAGAGGTCTTTCAGCATGTTCTAGACGGAGCTGTCCTTTGGGGTGAAATGAACCTTTCTCATTTTGGCGTCATGAATTGTTGCAAATCTTCCAGCATCGACAACTGGACAATCTGGTGCGGGCTGTGCGCAAGATGCGTGTGACGATGAAAGGACAGACAGGTGCCCAAACTCAGAACATCCGCCGCAGCTATGGTCGCGAACGCCCGTGCACGCATTGAAGAGATCGACACAGCAGAGGCTATCGCCATGTTGGCCGATCCAAAGGTGACTTTCGTCGATCTGCGCGATATTCGCGAACGACAACGCAGCGGGGCGATCCCCGGCAGCTTTCACTGCCCGCGCGGGATGGCCGAGTTCTGGATCGACCCAGAAAGCCCCTATTTCAAGGATATCTTTGGCGAGGACCGGATTTTTGTCTTTCATTGCGCCTCCGGCTGGCGGTCTGCCCTGACTGTCGCAACACTGAACGAGATGGGATTTCCGGCGGCCCATCTCAAAGAAGGGTTTGCGGGTTGGGTCAAAGAAGACGGCCCCATCGACACACCGGACAAGACCTCGTAGACCCCAAGGATGACTTTGCCCACGACTGAACCGGAACTTCGACCACTGGGTGTGGATGGCATTCTGGTGCGCTTTGCACGCAGTCTGACGACGCAGGCCAATAAAAGCGCTTTGGATTTTCGTGACCGGATGCAAGCGGCAGATATCGCCGGTATCACCGAAGTCGCATCATCTTTGGTGTCGGTCCGCGTGGGGTTTGATCCCGACGTGACCACGCGTCAAGAGGTGGCGCAAGCGATCAAGGCGGTCCTTGCTGTCCATGAAACAACCGTTGCCGGCCCAAAACGGCTTTGGCGAATTCCTGTGGCTTTCGGGCCAGCGTATGCGCCGCAACTAGAGGAGGCCGCCGCATTGGCAGGGCTGACACCAGCGCAGGCCATCGCCGAGATCGAGGCCTCAGTGGTGCGGGTCATGGCCATCGGCTTTGCGCCGGGGCAGCCCTATCTGGGCATGCTGCCCGATCACTGGGATATTCCGCGCCAGTCGGATCTGACCGCAAGCCTGCCACGGGGTGCGCTCATTACCGCCGTGCGGCAGCTGATCATCTGGGCGGCTGACGCGCCCACGGGCTGGCGGCACATCGGGCAAACTGCCTTTCGTGTCTATCTGCCCGAAACATCGCAGCCTTTCGCCTTCACCGCAGGCGACGCGGTGCAGTTCCATGCGGTATCTGACAGTGCTTTCCGCGATATCCAGGGCAATACCGACAGCAATGGTGGCGCGACCTGCGAGGTACTTCGCTGATGCCGCAACTGACGGTTCATAGCGCAGGGCCGGGTGTGACGGTGCAGGATCTGGGCCGTCCGGGGTGGAAGGCGCAGGGTCTTTCAACCGGCGGCGCTGCTGATCCTTTGGCACTGTTAGAAGCCGCAGCCCTGCTTGGATCAGACCCGGCGCAGGCTGTGATCGAGATGATGGGTTTTGGCGGTGTGTTCCGCCTGGATGCAGGCACGCGGATCGCGTTGACAGGCGCAAAGATGCAGGCGGATATTGATGGCGAACCGATCACGCCCAATGCCACGCATTTCCTGCCGGCTGGAGCCACGCTGACCATTGGTGGCGCAAAACAGGGGGTGTTTGGCTACTTTGCCTGCGCTGGCGGGATCATCACAAAACCTGTCATGGATAGCCGCGCCACACATCTGACCGGAGGCATCGGCAAACGGCTGCAAACAGGCGATATGCTCCCCATTGGCGAAGACCCCGACCGGATGCGGCCACCGCAAAAACTGACCCCAGAGGATCGTTTTTCAGGCGGTGTGATGCGCGTCATGCCCGGACCGCAGACCGATTTCTTTGCGCCCGCGACCTTGGCGCTTTTTGCCAAGACCTCTTTCCTGCGTAGCCCCCGCGGCAACCGCCAAGGGATCAGGCTCGATCATGAAGGGGGCGGGTCCAGCACCGAAGGCGGGCTCAACCAAGTCTCGGACCTTATCGTTCCGGGCGATATCCAGATGACCGGCGATGGTGTGCCTTACGTGTTGCTGGCCGAGTGCCAGACCATCGGCGGCTACCCAAGGATCGGCAGCGTCATCCCCCGCGATCTGCCAAAAATCGCGCAGGCTGCGCCGGGCACAAAGATCCGGTTTCAGTTCCTGACCGTGGAAGAAGCCGACGCGACCGCCACATCACAAGGGCAAACTTTGCGCGCTCTGGAAAAGATGTGCCAGCCGATGGTGCGCGATCCCCATGACATTGCCGATCTGCTGCGTTACCAATTGATTAGTGGTGCTACGCGCGGCGACGATCTGGAAAGGCCCTGATATGACGCTCAATGTCGAGCTGAACGCCGATATGGGCGAAGGCTTCGGGCCGTGGC
>CAYGMX010000309.1:0-4119 GCA_964351055.1 uncultured Loktanella sp.
CGTTCGATCCGCACCTTGCGGGCCTGCCCGTTGCCCATTTCCACCAGCACTTCGCCTTCGCCGACGATCGGATGATAAAGCTGTGAAATCTGATAGCCCTGCGGCAGGTCGGGATAGAAATAGTTCTTGCGGTCAAAGGCCGAGACAAGGTTGATCTGGGCGTTCAGGCCAAGGCCGGTCTTGACCGCCTGTGCCACGCAGCCTTCGTTGATCACAGGCAGCATCCCCGGCATCCCGGCATCCACGAAAGCGACGTTGCTATTGGGTTCCGCGCCAAACAGCGTCGACGCGCCGGAAAAAAGCTTGGCGTTGGTTGCGACCTGCGCATGGACTTCGAGGCCAATCACCAGTTCCCAGTCGCTGGTCGCACCAGCGATGATTTTGGGGGTGGGGGCGTCGTAGGTGAGGTCGAGCATCGGGCGCTTCCTTTGGGCTGTGTCCCGCCTCGTTTAAAAGAAGGTGCAGCCAGCTTCAAGGGAGCAAGCGCAGCCCTAGTCGGGCTGCATGCGGCGTGCCCATGCGCGCGAGGTCGATACCAGATTGACGGTCGGTGCATCTTTCCCGCCCAGTGCCAGCGTAGCCTTGCGCAACATCGCAATCCCGTCTTCGGAATTCTGCGGAATCGCTGCCGCCGAAATCGGCTCGCCCACGGTGATTTTGAATGGTTGGCGGGCCTTGTTCAGCGTTTCATGGAACAACGTGATGTCGCGCAAAGTCGGGTGGATGAAGTCAAAAAGATAAAACAGTGCAGAGTTGCGTGCCTGAATATTTACCGGAATGACCGGCAGGTCGAATTTGCGCGCCAGCATCGCCGCCGAGGCCATCCACGGGCGTTCGTACAATCGCAGTCCGCGCCTTTTGGCCAGCCGGCCCGACGGGAAAATCACGCCAAGGCGCCCTTGCTCGGTTGCGCGGCGTACGTAAGCCATTGTTTCGCGGGTCTTGGCATGGCTGCGCAATTCCTTGCGCCACTCGACGGGTGCGATCATCGTTTCCATTTGGGGGAAAACCCGCAAAATGTCCCGATTGGCAAAAAAATAGGCATCAGGACGGGCCGCCGCGATCAGGCCGTTGAGGATGATCCCATCGGCAATTCCGGTTGGATGGTTCGCCACGATCAAGGCGGGGCCGTGTGCCGGAATATGCCCCAACCCCTTTGCATCAACCATTTTCGACAGCTTTTGTGACATTGTCAGCATGATCTGCGCCGGTTCCGCGTCTGTCAGGGTTTTGGCAAGCTCTACGGTCGCGTCATACCCCAGCAAACGGTGCAGACCGCGTCTGGCAAGGCGCGTTCCGGGCCTGTCGCTGTAAAGCCACGGTGCGCGTTCGGCAATCAACGGGTTAATGCGGTGTTCCATGCGCGGACAATGCGCAGTCGCGCGTAACGGTTCCACGACAATTTCATGAAGGCTTAAAGACGGCAGAATCCTGCACGGCAAAACCGCTCCATGAGCAAGGTTTAGCCCAGAATCCGCGTGACCATCTCTGTGGTATCGCGCGAAAGCCCCGGTGACTGTGCAATCCGCAAGAGCGCCGCGCGCATTTTCCCTTGCCGGTCAGCGTCATAACGTTGCCACGAATCAAATGCAGTCGTCATTCGCGCCGCGGTCTGTGGATTGATCGGATCAAGCTTGACCAGCCAAGCGGCCATCAGATCATAGCCCGCTCCGGAACGCGCGTGAAACCCCGCTGTATTGGCCTTGAGACCGCCGAAAACGGCCCTGAACCGGTTCGGGTTCTTGAGGTCAAAGTCATCGCGCGCCGCAAGGCTTGCAGCTGTGGCTGCGGCCTTGTCCGGTGCGGCAAGTGCGACTTGAAGCGCGAACCACTTGTCCATGACAAGCCGGTCGTGCTGCCACTGTGCTGCAAATCCAACGAGTTCGGCATCACCCTTGCCGATCTGCAAAAGCGCGCGTAGCGCGCCGAGTTGCTGGGTCATGTTGTCGGCTTTGGCGTATTGCGCTGTGGCCAATCTGCCGCCGTCTGTTTTGCTTGCCAAAGACAGCACCGCATTGCCAAGGCTGCGTTTGCCGGCATCTTCAGGGTCTGGCGTGTAAGGCCGGTCGACCACCATCTGAGCATAGAGGCGCGGCAGCAGGTCTTGCAGGTGTTGAGCGATCTGGAGCTTCAGCATCTCATGCGCATCATAAATCGTGTCAGGATCTGGGGTTTCGCCTGCATCAACTAGTGCTTGGGCCGTATCATCCTCGCTTGGCAGGCGCAACACAAGTGCGCGGAACGCTGGATCAAGTTCATCGTTGCGCAGGACGGCTGTCAGCCCGTCCAGAAACGCTGTGTCCGGCGTGGCTGCGTCGCGGACCATCCGCACCAGCACGTCTTGGGCAAGGTTTCGCCCCGCGCTCCACTTGTTGAAGGGATCGGTGTCATGGGCCAGAAGAAACGCCTGTTGTGCCGCAGTTTGATCGTGCCGGAGGATCACAGGAGCAGAAAAATCGCGCAGGATGGACGGGACCGGCTTGCTGGCAAATCCGTGAAACGTGAAGGACTGCGCGGCTTCGGTCAGTTCCAGTAGGGTGGTCGGCACGACTTCATCACCGTTGTCGCCCAGCAAACCAACCGCCACGGGAACCAGCAATGGGTCCTTGGTGTCCTGACCGGGCGTCGCCGGCGTGTGCTGGGTCAGATGAAGACGGTATGTGCCATCGGCAAAGTCATCCGTGACGGTAATGCGCGGCGTGCCCGCCTGACTGTACCATTTGGCGAACTGGCCCAGATCGCGCCCTGTCACATCCTCGAAAACCTGCAACCAGTCTTCGATTGTTGCGGCGTGTCCGTCATGGCGGGTAAAATACAGGTCAAGTGCGCGTGCATAGGCGTCATCACCGACGATCCGCTTGAGCATACCGATAATCTCGGCCCCTTTTTCATAAACGGTTGCCGTGTAGAAGTTGTTGATCTCGACAAAGCTGGCAGGCCGGACCGGATGCGCCAAGGGGCCATTGTCCTCGCGGAATTGGTGTGCGCGCAGAATAAGGGCGTCGTCGATCCGTTTGACCGCCTTGCTGCGCAGATCCCCGGTGAATTGCTGGTCGCGAAACACGGTGAGCCCTTCCTTGAGGCACAGTTGGAACCAGTCGCGGCAGGTGATCCGGTTGCCGGTCCAGTTGTGAAAATACTCGTGCGCGATGATGGATTCGATATGTTCGAAATCGGCGTCGGTCGCCGTTTCGGGCGAAGCCAGAACTGCGGAAGCGTTGAAGATGTTCAGCCCCTTGTTTTCCATCGCGCCGGCGTTGAAATCATCGACCGCGACGATGTTGAACAGATCAAGGTCGTATTCGCGGCCATAGGTATCCTCGTCCCATTTCATCGCGGCTTTCAGGGCTGACATGCCAAAGGCGCATTTGGCTTCGTCCGCGCCGGGGCGGACCCAGATGTTCAAGGCGACCTGTTTGCCGGACATGCTTGTGAACTGATCCGCATGGCTGACCAGATCGCCCGCAACGAGCGCGAACAGATACGCGGGTTTCGGCCAAGGGTCATGCCATTCCGCCCAGCCTTGCCCTGCATCAGTCGGGTTGCCGTTCGACAGCAGAACCGGCAGATCGCTTTCGATCCGCACCGTGAACACAGCCATGACATCAGGCCGGTCCGGATAGTAGGTGATCTTGCGAAACCCTTCTGCCTCGCATTGCGTGCAATACATGCCGTTTGACATGTAAAGCCCTTCGAGGGCGGTGTTGGTTTCAGGGCTGATCTGAACCTCGGCTTCGAATACGAATATCTCGTCAGGCACCGTGCAGCGCAGCCCATCGGCAGTGACCTGCGGCATCACCGGATGGCCATTGATGGCGGCAGAGACAAACGCGAGGTCATCGCCATGCAAAAAGAAATCGCGATTGGTGGTTGCCGGATTGGGGCGGAAGGTGATGCGGGACAGAACGCGGGTCTGTGTGGGGTGCAATTTGAATGTCAGATGCACGGTATCGACCAGATAGGCGGGCGGCATGTAGTCGCGCAGATAGATAGTTTGGGAGCTTGCGTCTTGCATCGGGCGATCCTTTGTGGCTGCGGCAATGGTAGGGCGGTGACAAAAGGATAGCCTCCGCCATTTGTACAAAGGGGGGCGGGACCCGCCGTTGAAGGCGCTGGTAC
>CAYGMX010000310.1:0-4112 GCA_964351055.1 uncultured Loktanella sp.
CCACAATAGACACAGACAGACTTTGTAAATGTAGACATGGGGTACCTTTGCGCAGCTTGGCTTTGACCGGTCATAGCGGCGTTGTTAAGGTTGCTCAACCTTTGAGTGGGGGATACTCAGGGCAGATGCGCTGCAAGGGAGCAACGACGTGTCAGAGGACCAAAGATCGAAAGTACTGCCCATCGTTCTTGGTGGCGGTTTAGCGATTGCACTTGGTGCGGCCGTGTTCCTGCTGATGCCTGCGCCACAGGTGGCACCGGTCGATACCCCCCTTATTGTTGAACCGGTTGTGGCCGACCCGCCCGTTGACCTTAGCCAAGCCGCACCCGAGGTCGCAGTGGCGGCGCCGGAGGTCCCACAAGAGCCGGTCGCACCAGTTCCGCCGGAATTCGATACCTTCCGCCTTGAAGTGGACGGGGCCATGGTGATTGCAGGCCGCGCGGCACCTCGGCAGATTGTTGATGTTATGCTCGCAGGCGTTGCCATTGACCGCGTGACCGCTGATGGATCTGGTAACTTTGTGTCACTGCCCGTGGCTGGCCCGTCCGAGGTGCCGCGCCGTTTGTCGCTTCTGGCCGATCCCGATGGGATGGCGATCAGCTCGACCACCAGTTACATGGTCGCGCCGATCGCGGCACCGGTTGTCGTGGCCGCGGCCCCCGAAGCCGAGACTGATACCGCAACGACCGCTGCCGACATGGATGCAACCGCACCTGCCACGCCCCAGCCACTGACAGCGCCGGATGCTGAAGTCGCTGTCGTGACGCCGCCGGCGCCGCCCACAGTCTTGCAGACCGATGCCGATGGCGTGCGGGTCGTGCAGGGCGGGCCGGTTCTGACCAGTCCCGAGGCTGGCGCAAATGTCGCTTTGGACGCGATCACCTATGATCCCGAAGGCGAGGTGCAACTGTCAGGGCGCGCAATCGGTGACGGGTCGGTGCAGGTCTATCTTGATAACGAGCCTCTGACCACTTCTCCGGTCACCGAAGGTGGTGATTGGCGGATTGACCTGCCAGAGGTCGAAACCGGGGTCTATACCCTGCGCATCGACGAAGTGGATGAAACCGGCACGGTTGTTTCGCGGATCGAGACACCGTTCAAACGCGAGGAAGCGCAGGATGTCGCGGCCGCACTGTCCGAGGAAACCGCAGTCGACGGGTTTCAGGTGGCGCTTAGGACGGTACAGCCCGGTGCGACCCTTTGGGCAATTGCCGAAGAGAACCTTGGCAGCGGCATCTTTTATGTCGAAGTATTCGAGGCCAACGCCGATCTGATCCGCGATCCTGACCTGATTTACCCCGGGCAGATTTTTCGCATCCCCGAACTGGATCAATAGCGCCGCACCCACTGGTCAAGGCGGGCAGGGCACCTTAGGAAAGGGGGCCGCAGCCTTGGAGTGCCTATGCGCCAACTGACCAAAACCGACGCCAACCTTGATGATGCCCGGATCCAGGGCTGGAACGTGATCAGGCGCGTGATCCCCTACCTTTGGCCGGAAGGTCACAGTTGGGTCAAACGCAGGGTGGTTCTGGCACTGGCCGTGCTGCTCTTGTCCAAGGTTATCGCTGTCGGCACGCCTGTGCTCTACAAACAGGCGGTCGACGCGCTGGCGCCGGAAGGCGCGACCGCAGCCACTGTGTTGGGCTTGGGTGCGGTCGGGCTGACGCTGGCGTATGGATTGGCGCGCCTGATGACCGTGGGCTTTCAGCAGTTACGTGATGTGGTCTTTACGCGTGTGGGCCAGCGCGCTCTGCGGCAACTGGCACTTGAAACCTTCACCCATATCCATCGCCTGTCGCTGCGCTATCACATCACCCGAAAGACGGGTGGCTTGTCGCGGATTATTGAACGCGGTGTAAAGGGCGTTGATTTCCTGTTGCGGTTCCTGTTGTTTTCGATGGGCCCGCTGGTGCTCGAGCTTTTGATGATCTCGGTCGTTTTGTTTTTCCTGTTTGACGTCTGGTACTTGGCTGTCGTTGTTCTGACCATCGCGCTTTATGTCTGGTTCACCTTCAAGGTCACCGAATGGCGGGTGAAGATCCGCAAGGAAATGAACGATCAGGATACTGACGCCAACCAGAAGGCGATCGACAGCCTGCTGAACTTTGAAACGGTAAAATACTTTGGTGCCGAGCGCTGGGAAGCCGACCGCTATGATGTGGCGATGGAAAACTATGAAGCCGCCGCGATTAAAACCAACTATTCGCTCGCCTTCCTGAACTTTGGTCAATCGGTATTGATCACCGGTGGCCTTGTGGCGGTGATGGTCATGGCCGCCTTTGGTGTGCAGCGCGGCGATCTGACGGTCGGCGATTTTGTGATGGTCAACGCCTATATGATCCAGATCACCATGCCGCTGAACTTTCTCGGCACCGTCTATCGTGAAATCCGGCAAGCGCTGATCGACATGGGGGATATGTTCAACCTGTTGGAGCAGCCCGCAGAGGTAACAGACAAGCCCGGTGCCAAGGATCTTGTTGTGTCGGGTGGGCGTGTGTCCCTGCAAAACGTGGCCTTTGGCTATGACGCCGCACGCCCGATCCTCAAGGGTGTCAGTCTTGAGGTGGAACCGGGGCAGACGGTGGCGATTGTCGGGTCCTCCGGTTCGGGTAAATCGACGATCGGGCGCTTGCTGTTCCGGTTCTATGACGTCAGCGGCGGCGCCTTGCTTATTGACGGGCAGGATGTGCGGGACGTCACGCAGGACAGCCTGCATGCGCAGATCGGCGTCGTGCCGCAGGATACGGTGCTGTTCAACGACACGGTGCACTACAATATCGCCTATGGTCGCCCTGATGCCTCTGAGGACGAGATCATCGCCGCCGCCAAGGCTGCAAAGATCCACGATTTTATCTCCAGCCTGCCGGATGGATACGACACGACCGTGGGCGAGCGTGGCTTGAAACTTTCAGGCGGGGAAAAGCAGCGGGTCGGTATCGCGCGCACTTTGCTGAAAAATCCGCCCATCCTGCTGCTGGACGAGGCGACCTCTGCACTGGATACCGAAACCGAGATGGAGATTCAGGCAGAGTTGAAGGCGATGGGCGAAGGGCGCACTGTCATTACCATCGCGCACCGCTTGTCCACGATCGCTGATGCAGACCGGATTGTCGTGCTGGAGAATGGCGTGATCGTGGAAGAGGGGCGGCACGATGATCTTTTGGCGTCCGAAGGGCGCTATGCGCATCTGTGGAACCGGCAATCCGAAGAAGAAGTGGCCTAGGTAACGGCCTGCGGGCGTCCAGGTCAAACTCTGTGATTGGCGCTTTTGGTGATAAACCGACTGGTGGGCGGATCAACCCAAACGGGTGATTCTGGTTAACTGGGCGCGCCTGACAATGAATAAAACGAACCTAACCGCACATTCTGTCGAAATTTTGGCAACTCCTCCGAATAAGGTGCTCAAGGTCTATAAATCTGTCAAAAATGACATAATTACATAGGGTTACTTACCTTTAGGACAGGTTTATTTGCCATCAGCAAAATGTGATAAGTGTATCAGTTGTTAAATAGTGCAGTTGTTTGTGTGAAGAGTAGGTAGTCAGTAAAATGTTTGAATTGGTTCTCGTCATGCTGCTTATCGTTGTGGTGGTGATCGGCTCACCTCCGCAGCGGTGCGCGGCCCCAAAGAAATGTATCTTGTCCTTCCGTCCACTCACGGGCGTCTAGACCGGTCGTGCCATTCCGGCATGATCGTCAATCGAGACAATGCCAGAGTTCGGCTTGGTCAAGGGCTTGTCGGTAAATGTTGTAAGTCAGGTTAGTACCCATGAAGATGTTCCCACACTCGTTCTCCATCTTTCACCGCGTTCATGAGATTGATGCTTCTGTCGGACGGCAAACGTCCAAGCTTGTTGGCACGCCAGATGGCCCGCGTGCTTTGAACTCCATCAAAATTGACGTTGAGCGCGCGATCAAAATTCTACTGGATCCACGCGCCGTGAAAGACGATCACAGACGTCAGGAATGCAGGCTTCAATTGATCAATAATGTGCCGTCATACTCCATCGACTGGGACACAGTCAACTGGGTTGACATGTGCCCATTTCAGACGGCGCGTCACTAGCGCGGTCAATGCGCGAACACCGGCTCAAGAGATGCCGCGAGCAGTC
>CAYGMX010000311.1:0-4109 GCA_964351055.1 uncultured Loktanella sp.
GTTCTAGGGTGATCGGGCGGGGCGTCGACGCAGTCGCGCGCCCTCCCGCCCGATCCCCCTAGAACAGGCCTTCGATCTGCCCGTCGGCGTTCAGCATGATCTGCTCGGCCGATGGCGCACGTGGCAGGCCGGGGATGGTCATGATCTCACCGCAGATCGCCACGATAAAGCCGGCACCGGCACTCAGGCGCACCTCGCGCACAGGCACGGAAAATCCGGTCGGCGCACCGCGCACCGTCGGGTCCGTGGTAAAGCTGTATTGCGTCTTGGCCATGCAGACCGGCAGATGGCCATAACCCTGCTCTTCCCACTGCTTGAGCTGGTCGCGGATCTTGCCATCGGCAATCACCTCGTCCGCGCGATAGATTTTCTTGGCAATGGTCTCGATCTTGTCAAGCAGGGACATGTCATCTGGATAGATCGGCGCGAAGTTTGCTTCGCCCGCATCCGCAATCTGCGCAACCCGCGTGGCCAGTTCAGTCGTCCCCTCAGATCCCAGCGCCCAGTGCTTGCACAGGATCGCCTCTGATCCTTGGGTCGCGACATAGGCTTTGACGGCCTCAACCTCGGCATCCGTATCGGTGACAAAATGGTTGATCGCGACAACGACAGGCACACCAAAGCTTTTGACGTTCTCGATATGGCGGCCAAGGTTGGCACAGCCCGCATTGACCGCATCAATGTTTTCGGTGCCCAAATCGGCCTTGGCCACGCCCCCGTTCATCTTCATCGCCCGCACCGTGGCCACGACCACCACACAGGACGGCGCGATACCGGCCTTGCGGCATTTGATGTTCATGAATTTTTCAGCGCCCAGATCGGCACCAAAGCCTGCTTCGGTGACCACATAATCGGCCAGCTTCAGCGCGGTTGTCGTTGCGGTAACCGAATTGCAGCCATGGGCGATGTTGGCGAACGGGCCACCATGCACAAAGGCGGGGTTGTTTTCGAGCGTCTGCACAAGGTTCGGCTGCATCGCGTCTTTCAGCAGAACCGTCATTGCGCCGTCCGCTTTCAGGTCACGGCAATAGACAGGGCTGCGGTCACGGCGGTAGGCCACGATGATGTCGCCCAGACGCTTTTGCAAATCGTCCAGATTGCGCGCCAGGCACAGGATCGCCATGACTTCGGATGCCACCGTGATGTCAAATCCGGTCTCGCGCGGAAAACCGTTTGCCACACCACCAAGGCTGGTGGTGATCTGGCGCAGCGCACGGTCGTTCATATCCAGAACACGCCGCCAGACGACGCGGCGGATGTCGATATCAAGGCCGTTACCCCAATAGATATGGTTGTCGATCATCGCCGACAGCAGGTTGTGCGCGGAAGTGATCGCGTGAAAATCACCTGTGAAGTGCAGGTTCATGTCTTCCATCGGCACGACCTGGGCATAGCCACCGCCCGCAGCGCCACCCTTCATCCCGAAACAGGGCCCAAGCGAGGCCTCGCGGATACAAACAGCCGCCTTTTTTCCAATCGCGTTCAGACCATCGCCCAAGCCTACGGTCGTGGTCGTCTTGCCCTCACCAGCAGGTGTCGGGTTGATCGCTGTCACAAGGATCAGTTTGCCATCGGCGCGGTCTTGTACACTGTCGATCAGGCGCTGGCTGACCTTGGCTTTGTCATGGCCGTAGGGCAGCAGATCGGCACTGTCGATGCCCAGTTTCGCACCGATTTCCTGAATAGGCCGCTTGGATGCCGCGCGTGCGATCTCGATATCAGACTTATATTCCATGAAAGACTTTCCTGACCTTTGGCAAATGCCGCTGTTGCTCTGCTGTCGCTTCTAGCGGGCCGTTCACCCCGCCCGCACTGTGATTACGACATTTTCAACGCCGGAATCGGCGGGATGCGGCAAAGCTGTTTCGCATGGGAAACCTAAGGGCGCCATGCGCGCTGGCCGGGGACATGCAACCGCACCGCATCGCCAAGCCGGATCACACCCTCACGTTCGACCCAAGCGGTGACGCCGCGCTTGTCTTTGGCTGCGGCTTTGAACTTGTCCCCTGCCCCCGGATGATCGGCATTGATCCCCTTAGCCGGAAGATGGCAGGGTTGGTTTTCCATATCGACCACAAGGCTGGACCCATCGGGAAACTGCAGCCGCGATGACGGTGGCAGATGGGTGAAATCAGGGATCCCGCTGATGACAAGGGACGCGCCGGCAAAGCTAGGATCAAGCGTCGCAAGCCCGCAATCGGCAGCGATCTCCGCCAGTTCTTCGGCGGACATGACCGAGAGTTGCCGCACATTCCGGATGTCCGTGCCTTTGGGGTATTGGCTGACCACCCGCGAACAGGACGGGCGGGTCAGCCCGCCATGGATTTCGCCGGGAATACCTGCATAGGTCAGCGCCGCTTCCGTCATGGGTTCGGACTTGAGCGAGGCCTCCCTGTCCGGCACCCGCCCGATCCAGTCGATTTCGCCGATGATGTCTGTGGGGGTCAAAGCGGGCATGTTCTGGTCTCCGAGGCTTCTGCACGCCGGATAGGGCGCTGGCGCAACAAAGCCTCAATGACACAGATATTCAAGCCGGATGGACGCATAAAAGACAAACGCCGCCCCGAAGGGCGGCGTTGCTGTGATCAGACCGAAGGTTCCGGCTCCATGCCGCCATCGGGGGCACGGGGCTTTTTCGGTTTGGTTTTCGGGATCGCCGTTACCGACGGTGTACCGCCAGAAGGCGGGGTTTTGTCGGTGTCATCACTGACATGTGGCAGTTCACCTGCCATCACGCGCTTGATCTCGTCACCTGTCAGGGTTTCGTATTCCAGCAGACCTTGGGCCAGACGCTCGAATTCCTCGTTCTTTTCAAGAATGATTTCATGCGCTTTCTCGTACCCAGCCTGAATAAAGCTGCGAACCTCTTCTTCGATCAGCTCCTTGGTATGGGCCGAAACCGACAGACCGGCGGTATTGCCCTGATAACCCTCATGGGCTTCGGCATAGTCGATATTGCCGATCTTGTCGGACATGCCCCAACGCAACACCATCGCACGGGCCAGTTGGCTGGCCTGCTGGATATCACCCGCAGGGCCGTTGCTGACCTGATCCGCACCATATTTGATGACCTCCGCCGCCTTGCCTGCCATCGTCATGGCCAGCCGCTGGTGGCATTCGTCCTTGAACATATTCAGGCGGTCCATCTCTGGCAAGCTCATCACCATACCCAGCGCACCACCGCGCGGAATGATCGTGGCCTTGTAGACCGGATCACATTTCGGCAGCGTAATGCCGACAATTGCATGGCCAGCCTCGTGATAGGCCGTCATCTCCTTTTGGGCTGCGGTCATCACCATGGACTTGCGTTCCGCGCCCATCATGACCTTGTCCTTAGCGCTTTCAAAATCGACCATGGTGACAAAGCGCCGTCCGACGCGGGCAGCCATCAGGGCTGCCTCGTTCACAAGGTTCGCCAGATCGGCACCGGAAAATCCGGGCGAGCCGCGCGCGATGATCCGCAAGTCAACATCGGGCCCAAGAGGGATCTTGCGCGCATGCACGCCCAAAATCTTTTCGCGGCCTTTGATGTCAGGGTTCGGCACGGTAATCTGGCGGTCAAAACGACCGGGACGCAGCAAAGCAGGGTCCAGCACGTCACGACGGTTTGTCGCCGCGACAATGATCACGCCTTCATTGGCTTCAAAGCCGTCCATCTCGACCAGAAGCTGGTTCAAAGTCTGTTCGCGTTCGTCGTTGCCACCGCCGATGCCCACACCGCGTGAGCGGCCAACAGCGTCGATCTCGTCGATAAAGACGATACAGGGCGCATTCTTCTTGGCCTGTTCGAACATGTCGCGTACCCGCGAGGCACCCACGCCCACGAACATCTCGACAAAGTCGGAACCGGAAATCGTGAAGAACGGCACACCCGCCTCGCCCGCAATCGCACGGGCGAGCAATGTCTTACCGGTCCCAGGAGGGCCCACCAGCAACGCACCTTTGGGGATCTTACCACCAAGGCGGCTGAATTTCTGCGGATTGCGCAGGAATTCGACAATCTCTTCCAGCTCTTCCTTGGCTTCATCAATACCTGCCACATCGTCAAAGGTGACGCGGCCATGCTTTTCGGTCAGCAGTTTGGCGCGCGATTTGCCAAAGCCCATCGC
>CAYGMX010000312.1:0-4091 GCA_964351055.1 uncultured Loktanella sp.
GCACTTCGTCGGCAAGATGCGACGACAACTGGAGCGCCATCAGTTTGAGGATGACAACCGAATCGGCAGGCTGCCACGGTGCGACAGGATGGCTAAAGAGCCACATCTCCGGCGCACCCCGCCCGCGCGCGCCCGCATTCACCTCGTTCAGCCAAGCGTTGACGCCAGCGGAATAGGCGGTGAGTGCTGATCTGGTCTCCGCGGTCTGTGCATTCACCGAAGCGACAGCGAGGGTATAAAGATCGAACCGGCGCAGCACTTCGTCGATCCCAAGTGTGCGGTCGCCAAAGAGTTCGGACAGACGCCCTTGGGCGGTCCGCCGCAACATGGTCATCTGCCACATCCTGTCTTGGGCGTGGGCATAGCCCAGTGCAAAATAGACATCGTTGTCCGTGGCCCCAAAGATATGGGGCACATTCGCGTTGTCGCGTACGATTTCAACCGGCGCGCTGATGCCCGCCACGGTGGTCTGCGCGGTGTAATCAGGCAACGAGCGTGACGCAAAGTAATAGGCCAGCCCGATCGTGGCGACCAGCAGGACGATCAAAGCAGTAGCAAGCCGGACAAGCCAGCGAAAGATCAGCGCCATAGGGCCCCCGGTAACTGTCATTTCACCCGTTTTAACAGGGCAGGCGGCAAGGACAAGCTAGCGTTCGGGAATCAATCCGCGCGGGCTGAACCGCAAGACCAGCAAGAGCACCAGCCCCATCGTCAGCAACCGCATATGGGCCGCGGATTCGATCATCCGTTCCTTGAGCGCACTGCCGTCTTCAAGGCCGCTGCTGAGAATGTTCATCAGGCCCAGCCCCATAGGTTCCACCTGAACCCAAAGCCACCAGATCAGCATGCCACCCAAGACCGCACCAAAGTTATTGCCCGACCCGCCCCCAATCACCATGACCCAGATGAGGAAGGTAAAACGTAGCGGCTGATAGGTGCCGGGTGTCAGTTGCCCGTCCAATGTGGTCATCATCGCACCGGCGATACCGCAAACGGCAGAGCCAAGGATAAAGATCTGCAAATGCCGTGCGGTCACATCCTTGCCCATCGCTTCGGCCGCGGTTTCATTGTCGCGGATCGCGCGCATCATCCGGCCCCAAGGGCTATTGAGTGCCTTTTGCGCCAGCCAAAGAAGGATCAGCAGCACAATAGTGAACAGGATCGCATAACCCATCTTGGTATAGAGTGTGGAGGCCGTCACTGGATCAAGCCCGAAGCTTGCAGCGCGTTCCACAAAACCGGGGTCCTGTTGCAGGTCGATCTCGTAGGGCACAGGCCGATCCAGCCCGATCACGTTCTTGACGCCGCGCGCCAGCCAGTCCTCGTTCTTGAGCACGGCGATGATGATCTCGGCGATGCCAAGCGTTGCAATCGCCAGATAGTCGGACCGCAGACCAAGGGCGGTCTTGCCGATGATCCACGCAGCACCGGCCGCCAGCAAACCACCCACAGGCCAACTGAGCAGGATGGGCAGGTTCAGACCGCCCAAATTGCCGCTGACGGCGGGGTTGATGGCCTCGACGGCAACCTTGCCCGGATCAAACACCGCGCGGTACAAGAAAAAACCGCCCACAAGGATGACCAGCGTCGCAATCGTTTTTGTACGGCCAGCCAGACGTTTTTGTGCAAAGACCGCAGCCACCACAGTGGCGGCCCCAAGTGCCAGCCCCGCAAAAATCCGCAAGCCACCGGCCTGCCATGCCTCTGGCACGGGGTCGGTGGACACAAGCACCGCCGCCAGACCACCCAAGGCCACAAATCCCATGACCCCGATGTTGAACAGCCCCGCAAAGCCCCATTGCAGGTTGACCCCCAACGCCATGATCGCCGAAATCAACCCCATGTTCAGGATCAAAAGCGCAGAGTTCCAACCCTGGACAATGCCGGTCCCGATCAACAGGACAGCGACAACGCCGAAAAGCGCGGTATCTTTGACAGCGGGAGTCATACGGATTTCCCCTTGAACAGGCCGGTCGGTTTGAACAGCAGCACGATAATCAGGATCGCAAAGCTGACGGCGAATTTATAATCGGTGGACAAAAGCTGTACCAAGCCATCGGGCGCGAGGCTGTCCGGCAGCAGATAGGTCAGCACCTTCTTCCACGCATAGGTGATCGTCACCTCGCTAAAGGCGATGACGAAACCACCTGCGATGGCGCCCAGCGGATTGCCCAAGCCACCCACGATGGCCGCGGCAAAGATCGGCAGCAAAAGCTGGAAATAGGTGAAGGCCTTGAAGGATTTATCAAGCCCGTAAAGCACACCTGCCGTGGTCGCAAGCGCCGCCACGATCATCCACGTGACCTTGACCACCCAGTCGGGGTTGATGCCGGACAGCAGGGCCAGATCCTCGTTGTCGGAAAAGGCGCGCATGGATTTGCCGGTGCGGGTCTTGTTGAGGAACCAGAACAACAGCGCCATGACGATAAAGGCCACAACCACCGTGATTGCCTGCGTCGTCTTGATCGCCAGACCTTCCTCAAGACCTGTCAGGTCGCGGAAGTCGCGCGCCGTGATCAGGAACCGTTCACCATCGGCAAAGTTGATATCACGCACGCCGATAATGAAACGCACGATGCCGTTCATCACAAACATCACCCCCATCGACACGATGACAAGAATGACGGGCGAGGCCTTTTGTTCACGATAGAATTTATAGACCGCCCAGTCGGTGCCCAAGAGCAACAGCATGGTGGCGGCAATCCCGAAGGGCAGGGCGAGCAGCGCCGTGGGCAGTGGCCCAAAGGTGATCCCCATGCCGATAAAGGCGGTCGTGAACAGGATCGTGATTGCGGTCCCGAAGGCCATCGTATCGCCATGGGCAAAATTCGAGAACCGCAGGATGCCGTAGATCATCGTGACCCCTAGCGCCCCGATGGCCAGTTGTGCGCCATAGGCAAGGCCAGGCACAAAGACAAAGTTCGCAAAAGCGACGATGGCGTTCAGAAAATCCATTTAGAACATACCCTTGGCAGTAAGCGTTAGCAGCCGTGTCATTGTAGGACCTCGCAGGTGCCCGTCAGGCGTTCGCCCGCGCGGTTGTTGGCAAAAACGGCGGAACCGTCCGGCTGGATGACCAGCATCGCATCTGTGCCACCCATGGCCTCGGCCCAGAACCCGCGCACATCACCCATCAGGATCGGCTCTGCGGGGAATTGCACATCGCCCATCTGCACACGGGTCACACGGCGGCGGGGCGGGTCGCCTGCATCTTGGGCCGGTGCAAACTGGCTGCGGTCGATCGTGAAACTGACCGGCACGCCAGAGAGGTCGCAAGTGACGACCTCGGCCAGTGCGGGCCCGCAAAGAGTTGCGAAAAGAACGACCGCCATCTTCATCCGCCCAAGAAACTGCGGCGGACTTCGGGGTCGGCCAACAGTTCTTTGCCGGTACCGGTATGGGCATTGCGGCCTTGCACCAGAACATAGGCTTTATCAGCAATTTCAAGGGCTTGTCTGGCGTTCTGCTCTACCATCAGGATCGGGATACCGGTGCGGGCGACCTCGATGATCCGGTCAAAGAGTTCGTCCATCACAATGGGCGATACACCGGCAGTGGGTTCGTCCAGCATCAAGACCTTGGGTTTTGTCATCAGCGCACGGCCCACGGCGACCTGCTGGCGCTGCCCGCCCGACAGTTCGCCCGCAGCCTGATTGCGCTTTTCCTTGAGGATCGGGAACAGGTCATAGACCTGCGCCATCGTATCGCGGAAATCGTCGCGCCGGATAAAGGCCCCCATTTCAAGGTTTTCTTCGACCGTCATGGAGGTGAAGATATTGGAGGTCTGCGGCACGAACCCCATCCCCTTGACCACACGTTGCTGCGGCGAAAGATGGGTGATGTCTTCGCCGTCAAGCCGCACCGCACCCTGATTGACGTTCAGCATGCCAAAGACGGCCTTCATCGCGGTGGACTTGCCCGCGCCATTGGGCCCCACAATCACGGCAATTTCACCGCGTTCGGCAGCAATCGTGCAGCCGTGCAGGATATCGGGGCCTTTGCCATAGCCACCGGTCATGGCATCGCCAATCAGGAAGGGCTCGCCCTTGTGACCGGTGCTTTGACGCCGGTCATTTTGCGCTGCGGAAAGC
>CAYGMX010000313.1:0-4086 GCA_964351055.1 uncultured Loktanella sp.
GGAAACTGTCGCCATCCTTGAAGAGCGCGTCAAACTGCGATCCGTCGCGCTGGAATTCGGTGCCTTCGTTGAACACCTTGCCAAAGGTATCCTGCACGATGGTGATATTCGCCCCGATCCCGATCTTGCCGCAAAGGTGGTCCTGCAGATAGGGCGCTGCCGACAGGTGGTCTGCATGCACATGGCTTTCCAGAATCCATGCCACCTGCAGATCCTCGGCCTTGACCCATGCAATGATGGCATCGGCAGAGCGCGTATCCGTCCGGCCAGACGCCGGATCGTAATCCAACACACTGTCGATAATGGCGCAGTTGCGTCCTTGTGGTTCACGCACCACATAAGAGACTGTGTTTGTGGCTTCATCGAAGAATGGTTTCACTACTGGTGTCATTTCGAATCTCCTTTGGCTATGAACATAGTGGATAGATTATACATTTCAATGTTGAAATGTATTTTTGTAAGCGGTAAGGATAGATATGCAGAATCCGATCCAAATCATGGCCGATCCGATGGATGCGGCAGCGGCCGACGCGGCAGAGTTGCTCAAGTCTCTGTCCAATCCCGGTCGTTTGCGTATCTTATGTGCGCTTGTTCCCGGCGAAATGACTGTCGGAGAACTGGAAGAGGCTATCGGCGCCAGCCAGTCCTATGTGTCGGGCCAGCTCTTGCGGCTCCGCAATGAGGGACTGGTTGCCTGCGAAAGGGACGGTCGCAGCATGCATTACCGTTTGGCCGATCCGCGGGTGCGCCCGCTGCTCGAGCGTATTTACGAGCTGTTTTGCCCTGTCGAATAGGCGGCCAGTTCTGCGCGGGCGACCTGCCTGCGATGTACCGCATCGGGGCCGTCGGCCAGACGCAATGTGCGCAGATGCGTCCATTGGCGGGCGAGGGGTGTATCTTGTGACACGCCAGCCGCGCCAAACATCTGGATCGCTTTATCCGTGATATCCAGTGCCACTTGCGGAGCCACAACCTTGATCTGGCTGATCCACGGGGCTGCTGCCCGTTTATCGCCCTGATCCATCATCCAAGCCGCCTTGAGGCACAGTAACCGCGCCTGTTCGATATCCATGCGGGCCTTGGCAATAATGTCGAAATTTTCCCCCAACTGGGCCAACGGCTTGCCAAAGGCCTCGCGCGTGACCGACCGCGCGCACATCAGGGCCAACGCCTTTTCCGCCTGCCCAATCGCGCGCATGCAATGATGAATACGCCCCGGCCCAAGCCTGCCTTGGGCGATCTCAAAACCGCGCCCTTCGCCAAGGAGCAGGTTTTCGGCAGAGACCCGCACATTGTCATAACGGAAATGCATATGCCCGTGAGGGGCGTCATCATGGCCGTAAACTTCCATCGGGCGGAGTTTGACGATCCCGGGAGTGTCGGCGGGTACCACGATCATGGAATGGCGCTGGTGTTTTGGCCCGTCATCGCGGGTGCGCACCATCACGATATGCACCGCACAGCGCGGGTCGCCTGCACCGGTGGCCCACCATTTCTGGCCGTTCAGGACATAGGCATCGCCGTCTTTTTCGCAGCGCATCGCAATATTGGTTGCGTCGGAACTTGCCACATCCGGTTCGGTCATCAGATAGGCCGACCGGATTTTGCCCGCCATCAAAGGCTTTAGCCAGCGCTCTTTCATGGCCTCGGTCCCGTAGCGGGCAAAGACCTCCATATTGCCGGTGTCGGGGGCATTGCAGTTGAAAACCTCGGCGGCCAGATGGCTTTTACCCATTTCTTCGGCAAGATAAGCGTATTCGACCGTGTTCAGGCTGGGCCCATCGCGGAAGGTATCCCAAAAGTTCCACAGCGCGCGGTCTTTCGCTTTGGCCTTCAACCCTTCCAGAATAGCGGTCTGGCGCGGGGTGAAAGACCAGCGGTCGCCGACGCTGACCTCGGCCAGAAACTCTGCATCAAGCGGTGCAATCTCGTCGGTAATCATCGCCTTCACAGAGGCAAGCACGGGTTTGAGCCGTTCTGTCTGTCCCAGATCCATGCGCACCTCCGCTATTGCCTGCGTCATCGTGCACCGCGCTGGCCGGGTGTCAATCAATCGCTTGCACAAAGCGGGGCAGGTGGCCCAAATAGCGGGTATGAAAGAAGCCGCCAAGAACCTTGGAATCAGTTTCAGCGATCTTGACGCCTATCTGGTGCAGGCCATTGATGAATTTGAAGGGCTGACAGAGGTTGTCAAATTCGGCACCGGTCAATCGAACCCGACCTACCAGTTGAAAGCGCAAAGCGGGATCTATGTTTTGCGCAGCAAACCACCAGGGCGCCTGTTGCCATCTGCCCATGCGGTTGATCGTGAATACCGTGTGATGCAGGCCTTGGCACGGACTGCGGTGCCGGTACCAGAGGTTCTGCATCTGGCGGATGCGGACCAGTCGCCCAGCAGACGTGCGTTTCTTTTGATGCGCTATCTGCCGGGACGTATTTTTTGGGATCCGGCGCTGCCGGACTGTCAGGCTCAAGAAAGGGCCGCGATTTATGATGCAATGAATGCAGCCTTGGCCGCGCTGCATGACCTAGATGTGGACAGCCTCGGGCTTTGCGATTACGGCAAGCCCGGCAATTATTTTGCCCGCCAACTTGATCGCTGGAGCAAACAGTACTTGGCCTCCACGGACAGGCCCAGCGATGCGATGGTCGGGATCATGTCATGGCTGGCGGCGCATATGCCCGAAGATGACGGGCAGGTCGCACTGGTTCACGGTGATTGGCGGCTGGACAACATGATCTTTGCCCCTGCCACGCCGTCCATCGCGGGTGTTCTGGATTGGGAGCTTTCCACACTGGGGCACCCGATGGCAGATCTGGCCTATCAATGCATGCAGTGGCGGTTGCCGAATACAGGCGACATGCGCGGTCTGGGCGGGGTGGATCGTGACAGTCTTGGCCTGCCAACCGAGGCGGCCTATGTCGCGGACTATGTGCAGCGCCGTGGCTTGGGGGCGATCAGACACTGGCCGTTCTATTTGGTTTTTGCCTTCTTCCGGCTGGCAGCTATTCTGGCGGGCGTGGCGGCACGCGCGGCAGCGGGAAACGCGTCAAACCCTGCCATGGCGCGCAAGTACGGGGCGGCGGTGCCCGCGCTGGCGGCGATGGCGACCATCATCATGCATCAGGGCGCAGAGCTTTAGCGCAAGAGCACGCCGACAATCACAGCCATCAGGCCGATCATCGAAACAAAAAGCGCAATCAGGTTCAGGGGCAGGATTGCCGCAATCCTTGCGCGCAGGTCCTCATCGGATAATCCCGCGCGTTTTGCACGAGCCACAGCGACGATACTGTAGATGATGCCACATAGGCCCAAAGCCGAAAGCGCCGCGCCGATCCAAACGATGATTTCCATGCAGACTCCGGTGTTTTTTGCGACCTACCGCGCTGTGCAGTTCTTCGCAAGGGTTGCGGGGCAACGGGGCAGCCGCTAGTCAAAGGCAACTTTTCAGGAGAGCTTTGATGAACGATTCCGTGATCGACACCGCCAGCACCGTCGCAGGGCAGGAACTGCGCCAGTTCGTAGAGCGCTACGAACGGCTTGAGGCGGAAAAGAAAGACATCGCGGACGCGCAAAAAGAAGTGATGGCCGAGGCAAAGGGGCGCGGGTACGACACCAAAGTCCTGCGCAAGATCGTGGCGATCCGCAAGCGTGACGCCGGTGATTTGGCCGAGGAAGAAGCGGTACTGGAAATGTATAAGGCCGCACTTGGCATGTGAGCCCTAGGCGAAGGGCAAGATCAGCTCCACGCCGTCCATCCGCGCGATGTCTTCAAGGTCATCCTCATAGTTCTCAGTCATCTCGATGATCGTTTCAGGATCGAGTTCGGTCAGGGTGATATCGTCTTCAAGCTGCTCGGGCAGGGCATGTTCTTGCATGATGTCAGCAATGATATCGTGCCGGGTGATGCGATCGGCGGTTGGAATTGTCTCCATCCGCTCCTCCAGCGCGCTCAGGCCCGCGGGCGTGATGATGCCGGACAGCAGGTCATACTGCCCTGCGATCTCGCTCTGCGGTGACACTCCTGATATGCGGCGGATCAGATCTTCCCAGATCAGCGGTGTATCCTCGTTGCACCAGACGCA
>CAYGMX010000314.1:0-4076 GCA_964351055.1 uncultured Loktanella sp.
CGGAGAGGCAGGGGATGCGTCTTGGCCAGCCTGTGGGTGAGAATGATGATCTCGGCCTGTGCGCGTGTATTGTGAAAGATGAGCGTGGTCTTGTGTTTCTTGACCTGTTCCAGCACGGCGGGAATGGCGTATTTTGCCCCGCCCCCTGTCCATGGCGGGCGTTCGTCGGGCACCAGCATCGCGATATCGGGATCAGGGCCGGGGTCGGCGTTGATGATCGCGCAAGGATCGGGATGGTGGGCCAGTTCGCGGGCGATGGCGGCAGGGTCTTCGACAGTGGCAGAAAGCCCGACACGCCGCAAACCAGGCGCCAGCGATTGTAACCGGCTTAGTGCGAGCATCAACTGGTCCCCGCGTTTGCTTTCGGCCAGCGCATGAATTTCATCGACGATGATCCGTTGCAAGCCTTTGAAAATATGCGGGGCGTCCTCATAGCTGGTCAGCAAGGCCAGTGATTCCGGTGTGGTCAGCAGGATATGGGGCGGGTCGGCCCGCTGTCTGCGTTTTTGCGTATAGGTGGTATCACCCGTGCGATCCTCGATCCTGATGGGCATGTCCATCTCTGCCACAGGGGTACGCAGGTTGCGTTTGATGTCGGCGGCAAGTGCCTTCAGCGGTGAGACATAAAGCGTATGCAACCCCTGATATACCCCGTCAGACAGTTCAATCAGCGAGGGCAGGAACCCCGCCAATGTTTTGCCGCCTCCGGTTGGAGCGATCAGAAGCAATGAGGGCGCTGATGCCTGATCAAGCATGGCTTGCTGGTGGGGGTGAATGTCCCAGCCACGTTTGGCAAACCAGTCTTGGAACGTTGGGGGAAGCATGCTCATGGCGCTAAAGTGGCGTATCATCGGGGTGCGTCAAGGCGAAACCGTTGGGCAGAGCGAAGCCGCTTTGCGCCGCCGCAATGAAAAAGGCTCCCCACGTTAGTGGAGAGCCTTTTGCGATGATTGGATGGATGCGATTAACGCACGATGTCTTCTTCTTTGACGAACATGTTGGCCCAAGCGCGGTCAATCAGTTCTGGCGACATCTGGTAAGGGATGCCTTCGAATTCGCAGATCGAGATCATCTGGTCGATCAAAAAGATCGGCTGGTAGTTCGCATAGACGTTGTCGATTTCGGGGTAGCGGACGTTCAGCAGGTGGACCAGTGTATCTTCATCCAGCGGCATCTTGCGCTTGCGCGCGACCATCGCGAAAATCTTGAGGAAATCCTCTTGGTTCGGTCCATCAATCTTGATCTTGTAGAAAATCCGCCGCAAAGCCGCTTTGTCGAAGATCGCGTTAGGGTGGAAGTTGGTGGAAAACACAACCAGCGTATCGAACGGCACTTCGAATTTCTCACCGGATTGCAGCGCCAGAATATCCTTGTTTTCTTCCAAGGGCACAATCCAGCGGTTCACCAGTGTTTGCGGCGGTTCTGCCTGACGCCCAAGGTCGTCAACAATAAAGATGCCGCCGGTTGATTTCAGTTGTAGCGGCGCCTGATACGTCCGCGCTACCGGGTTATAGACCAGATCAAGCATCGAAAGCGAAAGTTCACCACCGGTGATGACGGTCGGGCGTTCGCAGCGCACATAGCGCGTGTCAAAGCGGCCAGAGGTCCGGCGCAGGCTGTTGGGGTCGTCTACATCATCTTCGGCGGCGGAATGCACGATGGGGTCATAAACGGTGATGACCTGACCGGAATATTCGATGGCGCGGGGCACGTAAATCTTATCACCCAGCGCATCGCGAATACCGTTCGAGATCGAGGATTTTCCGTTCCCCGGAGGGCCGTACATCAGGATCGACCGGCCCGCGCTGACTGCGGGGCCTAGGTTGGACAAAAGGTCATCGGGCAGAACCAGATGCCCCATCGCCGTCTGCAACTGGTCGCGTGTGATCTGGATATTGCGGATCGACTGGCGCTGAATCTGCTGGCTGTAGATCGATAGCGGAACCGGCATCGCGCCGTAATATTCAGACTGGGCCAAGGCATCGAGCGCGCGCGCGCGCCCTGCATCGGTCAGTTGGTACCCCATTTCGTTGCCGCTGTTGGCGTTCAGAGTGCCGGTTGCTTCAAGTAAAAGCTGGCCGCGCGCCTTATCTACGAGTTCCTGTGTCACGGGCACAGGAAGGCAGATGGCGCGGCTGATGGTGGAAACCAGATCAAGGTTCATCCGGAACATGGTCTTGATCAGAATGTCCCGCATCATTGCCATTGGCAGCAGCATGCCATCAAGGCCACGCGGCGCAGGGGGCGCCATAACACCGGTTGCTTGCACGTTCATATCGGGTTCCGTCCATCACCAAAGAAACTGATACCGCCCATTGTGCGGCATAATTTCTTCATCTTACATTCATTTATGGCGAAATCGTGAATAAACATGTCCCAGTCCAAGGCATTGCGCAGTTTCTCAGCGATATACCGCTGCGAAAGCCAGATAGAGAACAAGGGTCATGCTCAAGGGAAAACCCTTTGGAAAATAGCGTCCTGCGGACCAGCTTTGCCATTCTGCAACGGGTTTTTTGAGGGGTGTGAACCGAAAAAGTGAGTGCACAGCCAGCGCGCCCAGCAAACTGGCCGCAAACAGGCGCAGAATCAGTTCGATATCCGACACGACAAAGAATGGTGCCATCGCCGCAATCATTTTGGCATCGCCGCCACCCATTGTCCGAAGGCTCCAGAGTGCCATGCAGACAATCAGGACAACCGGAAAGTTCAACCATTGCCACAGATACATTTCCAGACCGAATGCAAATGGCCCAAGCAGGCCATAGGCCAGCATCAGCACAATGATCGAGTTGTTGGTAATCTTCATGGAGCGCATGTCGTTCCATGAAATATAGATCGCGATGGGAATGACAGCGGGCAGGAACCAAAACGCGGCTTGTGCTGTCATTCCCATGTCTGCTTAGTTCACAACGTTTGCTTCAAGTGCTTCCAGCGCGCGCGCCGCTTCTTCGAAGTACTGAGGATGGGTATCGATCGCGTCGGTCAGCAGGGATTTACCAATCGTCACGTCATTTTGCTTGATCGCGGCCAGTGCCATCGTGTGCATCAACTGTGCCCGTTCCGTCTGGGTCATCTGTACGACGGGCAGGGTATAGTTGCGCTGCGCACCACGTGCGAGAACCAGATTGTTCTTTGCGGTGAACATCCCGCTATTAAAGCGTAATGCGTCAAAGAACAGACGCTCGGCTTCGGCGTATTCGCCGCGCGTCAGCTTTGAATAACCCCAGTTGTTGTAAACGGTTGCAGGGCGTGTGGTCAGGCCAACAGCTGTCTGGTAAAAGCTGTCCGATTTTTCCCACTGTTGGCGGCTATCAGCAACCATCGCCTCGAGGCGGTAGCGCTTGAAAGTCTCGTAGGTCGGAGGAACAGTGTTCTGTGTTGCTGCCGCATCGTCCCAGCGGTTGTTCCGCACAAAGGCGTCCGCCAGATCAACACGGTCTGTATCGGCGGCCTCTGGATGGCTGATCACAAGCTGCCATGCTTCGATCGCTTCGGGATTTCGCCCCGCGCGGACCAGCGATTTTGCCAGCCCACGCTGCAGATCGATCCGCCCCGGGTCATTGGCGTTTGCGTCCGCAAAATAACGGACGGCCTCGTTGGGGTCGCCGACAGTCAACATCACATCGTTGAGGTTGCTTTCGTCGACAACATTAAGATCTTTCAGGGCGCGTTCGACTTCGGCTTCGCCTGATTGGTCTCCGCATGCGGACAGGCCAAAAGCTGCCGCGCAAAGCGTCATCATGATTGAGTGGCGCATATTTCTGCGTCCTTTTGCTGCTCTTACCTAAAGGTCCGACATCAGTACGAAGTCACCTGCACCGCGCCGGATCAGATTGAAGTTCTGATTTTCTTCTAACGCATTATTGTCAGGATTTTCAAATTTTGCGAGCGCTAAGCGCAAATTGTCGCGAATTTCGTCGGAATTTCCGTTATCTGCGGCAAATGCGCGTCGGAAAACCTCGCTTGCTTCGGCGATATCACCCTTTTCCATCAAAATGACCCCTAAGTTGTTCCATGCAGGGGGGAAGGTCGGGTCCTCTTCGACGGCCCGCCGCAGCCAGCGTTCGGCCTGCCCA
>CAYGMX010000315.1:0-4068 GCA_964351055.1 uncultured Loktanella sp.
GCCCCGAACCCGCGCGGGTGCCCGTCTTCGAGCAGCAGGATATCGTCGCAGATATTGGCTGCTATGTTCAGATCATGCAGCGACACCACGATGGTCAGGTCAAGTGATCGGATCAGCGCAAGCACCTCAAGCTGGTGGCGGATATCAAGGTGGTTGGTCGGCTCATCAAGGATCAGGACCTTTGGTTCCTGTGCCAAGGCGCGCGCGACCATGACCCTTTGACGTTCACCGCCTGACAGGGTGCCAAAATCACGGTGGCCGAGTTTTTGCAGATCAAGGGTATGCATCACCCGCTCGACCACATCGGAATCATACGCCCCGCCATGTGCAAACCCGTTCAGGTGGGGCATGCGCCCCAGCTTGATGATGTCGCGAACGCTAAGGCCGAAAGCTGCCGCCTGTTCCTGCAAGACCGCCGCCACCTGACGCGCCGCCGCACGCGGATGCATCCGCCACAGGTCTTTGCCGTCGATTTCGATGCAGCCAGTCGATGGGGCCTGATAGCGGTAAAGCAGGCGCAGCAAGGTGGATTTGCCCGCACCGTTCGGCCCGACGACACCCAGAACACGGCCCGCGCCGACTTCGAAACTGACGGGGTGAAGCACCGGTGCTGCCCGCTTGTGTGGTTGCCAGCTTGCGTTCCAGACTGAAAGATGTGCGCCACTCATGATGCCAGCACCTTGCTGTTTTCCAGCGCGATCATGGCGGCGGGTATGCGGGCAAGGGTGGTCTTGCGCAACTTGTCAGGGCGGTCCAGTGACGAACACCAACCGTCATCGAGTGCCGCATACTGGCGTGCGAAAACCAGCAGATCGTCGATATCATCCTCGGGTGTGATATCGCCAAACAGATAGCTCGCCTTTTGCGTCCCGTGATAGGCCACAGTGCAGGGACGGTCACAGCCTGCCATGCAGGCCACGCCGGAGATGGCGAAATCCTCGGCTATGGTATCGCCCGCAGCCTCGATCGCGCGGCGCAGCTTTTCGATCAGTTCATAACCAGGGCGGCAATCCGTCCCCTTATGCCTGCACGATGTGCAGACAGTAATGCGATGTTGTGGTGTCCGGTCCATATCGCCCTCCGCGAAAAGCGGGGGTCGTCAGGTTGCATGCAGATATGCGCGGGCCAAGCCGTGATGCCATCATGGTCTCCATTCCGGACACCCCGCCCGGGTTGAGTTTCTTTTGGTGCATCACTGCACCGATGATGGCAGGTCTCCTGACTTGCGGGTCGCCGCTTACCCGATCCTTCCCGAGCAGGTTTGCTCAGTGGTGATCTTCGGGTTCGCTCGCCGCTCACAGTTGCGGGGGCAGTTACGGGTTTGGCGCGCTTTGGCTCTTCCTCACCGTATTCCCTTTTCATCCCAGACGCATTTTCGGCGTATGGGAACCATCGCAAACACTGTTTGCGATTCCGGACGAAGGGTCAAGGGCCGAGTTGACAGTGACGACTGTAAACGCGGGGTTCAGACATCCTCGAGGATAAGGTCGGATGCCTTTTCCCCGATCATGATCGCAGGGGCGTTGGTGTTGCCTGAAACGATCTCTGGCATGATCGAACAATCCGCGACACGCAGGCCTTGGATGCCATGCACCCGCAGCCGCGCATCGACCACGGCATCCTTGCCATCGCCCATCTTGCAGGTGCCTGTGGGGTGATAAATCGAGGCGGTATTGTTGCGCGCCCAATCCAGCGTTGCATCAAAGTCATCCATATCCAGATCGGCATGTGGCCGGTATTCCAGACTTATCTTTGATGTCAGAGGTGCATGCCGGGCGATCTTGCGGGCGATATTCACACCAGCGACGATGGTGCGGCAGTCGGTCTCTGTCGACAGATAATTGGGGATGATTTTGGGATAGGCCTTGGGCTCATTGCTTTGCAGCCTGATCTCGCCTTTGCTTTCGGGGCGCAACTGACAGACCGACATGGTGAAGGCCGAGAATTTGTCTGCCCCCTTGCCGGGGTTTTCCGCAGAAAGCGGTTGCACGTGGAACTGGATATCGGGCGTTTCCACATCCTCGCGGGTTTTCATGAAACCGGTGGCAAGGCTGGCGGCCATGGTCATCGGACCTGCGCGGAACATCAGATATTTCAGCCCGATCCGCGCCTGTCCGTAAAGTGTTGATACCTCGTCATTCAGGGTCGGTTCGTTGCATTTGTAGACCAGCCGCGCTTGCAAGTGGTCTTGCATGTTCTTGCCCACGCCGGGCAGGTCTTGCACCACGGCGATGCCGTTGGCGGCAAGCTGTGCCGCTTCGCCGATACCGGAGAGCATCAGCAATTGCGGCGAATTGATCGCACCGCCGGACAGAACGATTTCCTTGCGGGCCTTGACGGTGTGGCTGGTGCCGCTGCGATCGGTATAGGTCACACCGATGGCGCGGTTGCCTTCAATCAGGACCTTTTCCACTTGTGCATGGGTGATGATCTGGAGGTTCTCGCGGGACTTGACCGGATTGAGATAGGCAACAGCCGCGCTGCATCGTCGGCCATTGCGCGAGGTCAGTTGGAAGAAACCGACACCTTCCTGTTCCGCCCCGTTATAATCGGGGTTGAATTTGTATCCTGCAGCCTGTGCCGCCGCGACCCATGCATCGGTGATCGGGCGCTGAATGCGCATGTTCGACACCGAGAGCGGGCCTTTGTTGCCGTGGAATTCATCCGCGCCCCGTTCGTTGTTTTCGGCGCGCTTGAACAAGGGCAGCACATCGTCCCAGCCCCAGCCGGTATTTCCCATCTGGCGCCAGCGGTCATAGTCCTGCGGCTGTCCGCGGACATAAAGCAGACCGTTCAGCGAAGAAGACCCGCCCAGCACCTTGCCGCGGGGCCATTCGATCGAACGCCCGTTCAGGCCCGGATCGGGTTCGGTCTTGTAGCACCAGTCGACTTTGGGGTTATGAATCGTTTTGAAATAACCGACCGGAATATGAATCCACGGGTTCAGGTCACGGCCACCGGCCTCGAGCAGAATCACTTTATGCGCAGGATTCGCGCTTAAACGATTGGCAAGAACACACCCTGCCGACCCTGCTCCAACGACTATAAAATCGGCTTCCACTGCTTCATTCTCCATCAATGTGAAAAAACTCTATGCAGATTGCGAATACTATACTAGGCTTTTTTGGAACTATTAGTCTCAATAATTGACATCATGGGAGGAAGTCATGGGAGTGAGTGATAAACTGAGTCAGATTTCACGACGAGATCTGTTCAAATTGGCAGGCCAATACGGGATGAGCTCGACGCTGATGGCGGCGGGAACTTTCGGTGGGGCAATGAGCCTTGCGAACCTCGCGTCTGCTGCGGAATCGACCTACGAGCGTCGTTTTGCCAAAGAAGCAAAGTACAATCTGAAATTTGGCGCCGCCGGCTTTAACGCCCGCAACTTGCTGATCGAGCGCGCAGGCGCATTGGAATTCGCACGTGATCTGGAATCGCGGACCGATGGCGAAATTCGCATCGAATTCATCGGTGACAATCAGATCTGTGGCCAGACATCCTGCGTTGAGAAGACACAGCAGGGTATCGTTGATATCTACGCCGCTTCGACACAGAACTCTGCCGGTGGTGCGCCTTATCTGAACGTGCTGGATTATGCCTATATGTTCCGTAACCGTGCGGATCAGTACCACTTCCTGTATTCACCGGCCTCCATGCGCCTGCTGCGCGAGCCTTATGAAAAGCGCCATGGCCTGAAGTTCCTCTTCAGCCACGCCGAATTGCGCGGCATCCAGTTGGGCATGAACTTTGCAGACAAGCCAACGATCACCTCGGTCGATCAACTGGCCGGGACAAAGAACCGCGTCACGGGCACGCAGCTTGGCCGTATCGCCATGGAAGCACTGAACCTGAACCCGGTTCCTGTGGCATGGGAAGAAACGCTTGATGGTCTTAAGCAGGGCCTGATCGATGGTGCGGAAACATGGGCATCTGCTGTGGCTTACGCGAACATGGCGCCGGTTGTGTCCCAGTCTGTTCACCTGAACTTCTTCTGCGGCACAGAGCACACAGCGATGTCGGCTTCTGTCTTTGATGGCCTTGAAGGGTATCTGCAGGATGCCGTGA
>CAYGMX010000316.1:0-4047 GCA_964351055.1 uncultured Loktanella sp.
TTTGACACGCTTGCATGGAAAACACCGCCTTCCAGCGAAGTGGCCATGCCAATCGGCACAGAGATGTTGCCGCTGATCGTCGGCCGCGTCGCAGAGCCGGCCTTGCCGGCCACGCAATCGGTCGAAGAGGCGGAAATCTTGGATGACGGTCAACCAAAATAGGTCTTTCACCACGCTTTGGGCAATGCTATCAGAGCCTCCGGTAAGCCGCTGTAGCTCAGCTGGTAGAGCACGTCATTCGTAATGATGGGGTCGTAGGTTCGAGTCCTATCAGCGGCACCAAGACCGGAGATTGTCGCAAGACTTTGATCGTTCCAGATATTGTCTCGCTTGTTCTTCACGACAACCGAACCTTTTGAGTTCAGCTTGATCCCGATGGTTGTCCGGCTCGGGCCATGCTAGGCCCGCGACATCTCCGCCACCGGTATGATCTCTGCAGCAGATGCGTGCGTCTCATTATCGCCGGTATACCATGTTGTCAGGAGGCTGATGCGTGGTGCGTCACCCACCACTGCTTTGTTCGCTCGCTCAAAACCATGCCAGCCCGGTCTTACTTTCCGGAGACTTCCCGAAAAATATATCCCTGAATTGGGTAGAAATGGTGCGCGGCGCAGTTCACGATGGGCTGCGCGAAATGGCCGTTGCCATTTTGGGGCGTAATCGTAAAGCGATGTACCTAATCCATCGAGGTTTGCATCCTCTGGCAGATAGATCAGCATGGTGGCGACCCGTGGCCATTCGTCGATATGCGGTGGCATGTAGTAAGATTCAGTCTCGTAGCGGAGCGCTGTGCTGACGAAAACAGGTTGGTCATTCACCTTTGATTTCGGGCACCCAAAGACAGGGGCAAGATCATCGGCGAGTGCGCCAAAAACCGCTGATTTGACCTCGGCTGACATGATCGCACTCCCCACGGCCCACCACAGGCTCTTCTGGTTGCTTGCGATCCGCCTCACACCTACTTCCGGCAATTCGATCAAGTCACGCGTGGAAACGCCCTTTTCATCATGAAAAAGATCAAGGCTCATGGGGCGAAAAGCAGACCTTTCCGGAATGTTTGCAAGCATGTGCTGATAGACATCGGAAGGAAACAAATCTGACAGCATGGCATGCTTGCAGGGGGTGTCATCAACAGGGGTTCTGGTGATGGTTTGCACCATATGGTCTATGATTCTCGAACAAAGAGCGAAATCTTTTTCCACAATTCTTCACCTTTTCAATACCTTACATGAAGGTGAGGCATCAACATTCAATTACCAGAATACCTCTTTGTGGCCTGTGCGCAATGTCCATGTTCATCTGGCCTCTGATCGCGTCGGTCCGTTTTCGCTCTGGCAGCGGGTAAGACTACGCATCAAACCGCCCCGATGGGTGCAAACCTGAAGATTATCATTTGCCGCGCGAACCGTTTGTTTCCGCCTCATCGGACAAGGCACAGAGCCGCGCAAAAAGGGTAGCGCGGTGCACCTGTCGTCAGACAGGGGTCAGATCGACAGTCTCTTGAAAATGGCTTCCGGGATGGTGGTGATCACTGTCATGACAACAAACCAGATTTTGCGCACATAGACCACATTGCGGCCCTTGCGTAGCGCGTCAAAGACGGCATCCCCGACCTCTGCCGGTTGCGCTGTCAGCTTGGCGGGCAAGTCCATGCCTTCGGTCATCTTTGTCGCCACAAAGCCGGGCAAGACGGTCAGCACATGCACATTCTTCTTGGACAACCTGTTGCGCAGGCCGGACAGAAATGCCGTGAATCCGGCCTTTGCTGAGCCGTAGACATAGTTTGTGGCCCGTCCGCGTTCGCCTGCAACCGAGCTTATTCCGACAAGGGTGCCGGAACCGCGCTCTTCGAACAGGTTGGCAAAGACCCCTAGAATACTGGCGGGGCCTTCGTAGTTGCTACGCATGACCTTCACGGCTTCTTGTATGTTGCGCTCGTTTTCCGGCTGGTCGCCCATGTAGCCGATGGCGCAGACTACGATCTGTGGTAAATGTTCGAGTTCGCTGGCAAAACTGGCGTGGCTTTCAAGGTCAAGCACGTCGAAGTCATGCAATGTTGCGGCGACATCATGACGTACTGCGATATCCGCGCGTGCCGTTTCGAGTGATTGCGCATCTCTGGCAGCAAGCTGAACGGGGTGGCCCGCCTTTGCGAAGCGTTGCGCGATTGCCATGGCAATGTCGCTTCTGGCACCGAGGATCAACACGTGACCTTTGCTCATAGACCTAGCCTTTCTGACTGTGCGGATTGAAATGTTGGGTTGGCGTTCAGTTTTTGCCGTTGCGACACGAACTGTACCAACCGCGGTTCCGATTTCCCGAATGTCTCGCGCGACATGCGGCTATCCTTGGCAAGATAGAAACGGCCGCCATGCGCGAGTGTGATCTGATCGAGGTGCTCCATCAGCGCGAGCGTCTTAATGTTCACAGGAAAATCCAGTGACAGGGTGTAGCCCTCAAGCGGGAAGGAAAATGGCCCTTGCTTGGCGCTGAAGCGTTTGAGCACGGATAGAAAAGACCCCGCGCCTGCATTTGAGATCGCCTCGAGCAGGGCGCCGATTCCGGCCCTTGATTGCGCAAGCGGGATCACACATTGGAACTGCGCAAATCCGCGCCGCCCGTAGATCCTGTTCCAGCCAAGGATCGCATCAAGCGGGTAGAAGTAGCTATCCCAATCGACAAGCGTTTCGCGCGGCGTCCGTCGCCCTTTCCAGTAATAAAGCGCGTTGAACGCCTGTACGGAATATCTGTTGAGCGTCCAGACAGGGAAATCAAGCGGCACAGTCTTTTTTCGCTTTTGCGCATAGGCGAGCGGTGATGCGCGTTGCCGTGTTCCCAGTTCGGCCACGGATGCATGTTCGCCAAGCATGACAAGCGAGCGCCCCAGTCCTGCGCCCCGTTGCAGGCAATCGATCCATGCGACCGAATAGGTGGCATCCATGGAGCTTTCGAACAGGTCAATGGTATGATCAAGATCGCTGGCGGGCAATGTGCGTTGCCTGATCCAACTGCTTTCAACCGGTCGGAGCCGGACAGCCGCGCGCAATATTATACCCGTCAGCCCCATGCCCCCGATCGTCCATGCAAAGAGGTCCGGGTTTTCAGAACGCGAACAGCGCACGATTGCACCCGCTGCGGTGATGATATCGATCCAGTCCACAAATTCGGCAAGACTGCCGTCTTTGTGATGGTTCTTGCCGTGAACATCGGCAGCAATCATGCCCCCAAGCGTCACGTATTTTGTCCCCGGGGTGACAGAGGGAAACCAGCCGCGCGGCAGGAAGGCCTCGATAATGTCACCCAGCAGCACACCGGCCTCGGCCACCAGTTGCCCTGTCGCAGGGTCGAAGGCGCACATGTGGTTGAAGTGCTTCATCCAGATGGTGTTGTTCTGGCTGATGGCGCTGTCACCATAGGCGCGCCCGTTGCCGCGTGCGATGGCATGTCCAGCCGCGATCTGCGCTTGCAGTGCTGCCAGATCACGCGGGGCGCTCACCCGTGCCTCTATGACCGGAAAGCGGCCCCACCCCGAAATCGTCATGTCGCTGCCCGCAAGCGACTGTCGGTAAAGACGAATTTGCGGTCGAGATTGTATTTGACGATATAACCCACGCCCAGCCCGAGGATCGCGCCGAGCTCGCGCATGTCGTCTGTTCTCCAGAGCAGCCAGAATGCCACCTCTGTGCCCCAGAATATCGCCGTCGTGACCAGACCCATCACAGTGTAAAGCATGAACTTCCTGCTATGCGCCTGAAGCCCCGTAGAGGTGTCATGAAAGATCCAGCGTTTATCAAGGATGTATTTCAGCATCAGCCCTACCAGCGTGCCCGCCGCAATCGCCAGAGCAAGGAATGCAAGGCTGTCCCCCAAAGCAAGCACAAGCCGCTGCGTGGCCAGATTTGCCACCGTTGCCATGACGGCAAATGCTGAATAGCGCAAAATGAGCGTTGTTCGGGTCACTGGAACGTCCCGATTGCGCCAAACATCAAGATTGCAAACAAACAGATCTGGCTGTTCCAGTCCTTTGCGGCAAAGACGATCGGGTCA
>CAYGMX010000317.1:0-4041 GCA_964351055.1 uncultured Loktanella sp.
CCCCTGCCCGTCCTGCAAGGTCGCGATCTGTGCATTGGTCAAGAGTTTCATCGGCGACTCACTTGCAAATATCCGGTGTTAATGCTTTTATGTGCATACATAATATTCTTGTCAAGCGAGCGAGACATGCAGGAAATCTGGGCCGAGACAGCATTGCTACCCAGCGGCTGGGCGTCAAACGTCCTGATAGGCATCGACACGATGGGCCGGATCAGCAGCATCCAGCAAGACGCCCCTGCCCGCGGCAAACGGGTACCATGCCTGCTGCCTGCTCCTGTGAACGTTCACAGCCATGCCTTTCAACGGGCCATGGCGGGCCTGACCGAAACACGCGGACCACAGCCCAACGACAGCTTTTGGACATGGCGGCAGCTCATGTTCCGGTTTCTGGACCGGCTGACGCCTGACCATATCGAAGCGATCAGCGCCTTTGTGCAGATGGAGATGCTGGAAGCGGGCTATGCCACGAATGTCGAATTCCACTATCTGCACCACCAACCCGGTGGTGTGCCCTATGCCAATATCGCCGAGATGTCCGCAAGGATTGCAGCCGCAACAGAACTAACGGGGATCGGGTTGTGCCTTTTGCCTGTCCACTATGCTTATGGCGGCTGTGACAAGCGCGACCTGACAGCAGGGCAAATCAGGTTCGGTAACGACCTTGACCGGTTTATGTCCCTGCACGCGGCGGCAGGCGCTGCTTTGGCATCGCTCCCCCCCGATGCGGCATTCGGGGTCGCGCCCCATTCCTTACGGGCTGTGGGGGCTGACGACCTGATGGACTATCACAGGCACTTTCCGACCGGACCAATCCATATGCATCTGGCCGAACAGAAGGCCGAGGTGGATGAGGTCATGCACCACTGGCATGCCCGCCCCGTCACTTGGGCGCTGGACAATATGGGATTGGACCCGCGTTGGTGCCTGATCCACTGCACACAAATGACCCGTACCGAAACGATCCGGCTGGCGCAATCAGGGGCCGTGGCGGGCCTGTGCCCGATCACAGAAAGCAGCCTTGGCGACGGGATCTTTGACGCAACAGGGTGGACGGACAACGCTGGCCGTTTCGCAATCGGGTCCGACAGCAATATCCGCATCGCGCTGAGTGAAGAGATGCGGACACTGGATTATTCCCAAAGGCTCCGCGACGGGACGCGCGCGGCATTGGCGACGACCGAACACAGCACGGCGCGGCGGATCTTTGAAGGTATCCTTGCCGGGGGTGCGCAGGCCGCAGGGCGCCGGTCGGGGCAGATTGAAGTGGGGGCTTGGGCCGATCTGCTGTCGCTTGATACCGGATCAGAGCATCTGTGGGGCCGCAAGGGCGACCAGATTCTGGATAGCTGGGTCTTTGCAGGCGACGACGGCCTTGTGCAAGAGGTCTGGTCGGCCGGTCGGCATGTGGTAACGGGGGGTGCACATAAAGCGAGCGCACAAATCGTGGCCGCCTACAAGAGGACATTGGACGCATTGAAGGACGCCTTGTGAACACACCCACTTTCCGAAACTGGCAAAGCGTCCGGCAAGAGGTCTTGCGTCGCATCCATGCGCGCGAATGGAAGCCAGGTGCATTGATCCCCAATGAATCCGACCTTGCGCTGGAATTCGGCTGTGCGCGCACAACCGTGAACCGCGCCTTGCGATCACTTGCGCAAAGTGGCCTGCTCGACCGGCGGCGCAAGGCTGGAACGCGGGTGGCGGCGCAACCCGTGGCCAAGGCAACGCTCGATATTGCGGTGATCCGCGCCGAAGTGGAAGATCGGGGGCAGAAATACAGCTATCAGCTGATCGAACGCAGCGAAATGACACCACCACCGGCAGTCAGTGCGTCAATGCAGACCGACACCGCGGCAGCCTTATTGCATATCCGTGCGCTTCACCTAGCGGACGACAGGCCCTATGCGCTAGAGGACCGCTGGATCAATACAGCGGTTGTTCCTGCGGCCTTGGATGAACCCTTTGATCAAATCAGCGCGAATGAATGGCTTTTGAAACATGCGCCTTATACGCACGGTGAAATCGCGTTCTCTGCCACGGCGGCAACGCTTGGGGACTGTGGTGTTATGGACTGCGCTCCCAACAGTGCCTTGTTTACGATAGAGCGGCTCACATGGGACAAGGCGGCATCTGTCACAAGGGTGCGTCTGCTGTTCAGTCCGGGCCATCAGTTGCGAACAGTTCTTTAGTCGTCGGACGTTCAAAAAACAGTTTCAAACCGGACGCATATCCTGTAGTATTCAATAATTAGAATATGAAAGATCGTCATGCTTCTTACCCGCAGACAAACCATGCAAGGCAGCCTTGCCGCAGGGCTTTCAGCCGCCCTGCCCGCGCGCATCTGGGCGCAAACCACATTGCAGGCGGGGGGTATCACCGTTGATACCCTCAGTGACGGCAACCTTGTCCTGCCCAAAAGCTTTGCGCTGGGTGACGCACCACCAAAGGCCGCTGAAGACATTCTGGGACGCTACGGGCTGACCGGTGACACGCTGGAACCGGACTGTAACGTGACCCTGCTGCGCAGCGGTGACCGGACGGTGCTCTTTGACGTGGGCGCAGGGCAGGAATTCATGCCAACCGCAGGCAAACTGCTGGACGCATTCGACACGCTTGGCCTTGATCCGGGCGAGGTGACCGACGTCGTCTTTACCCATGCCCATCCCGATCATCTTTGGGGAGTTCTGGATGATTTCGGTGATCTGATGTTCCCCGAGGCCGCCTATCATATGGGGCGCGCGGAATGGGACTATTGGACCGATCCCGATACGGTTTCAACCATAGATACAGGCCGCGTGACCTTTGCCGTCGGGGCCAAGAACCGTCTGGCAGAGCTTGAAGACCAAATCTCGCTCTTTGAGGATGATCAGGAAATCCTGCCCGCTGTCGCGTCGCGTCTGACGCCGGGGCACACGCCGGGCCATATGTCTTTCGAAGTCCGCATGGGCGACGAAAGCCTGATGATCGTGGGCGACAGCATCGTCAACCACCATACGGCCTTTGAAAAACCTATGTGGCTGTCCGGCTCTGATCAGGATGCGGCACTGGCTGCCGAAACCCGCCTTTCCCTGCTCGCGCAACTGAGCGACGCGCAAATGCGGCTGATCGGGTTCCATCTGCCGAACGGCGGTTTGGGACGTGCAGAGCGCAGCGGTGACGGGTTTGTTTTTGTTGGTGAAACACAATGAGACCGCTTGCGGTTCTGGTCACAGCACTTTGGGCAAATGCGGTTCTGGCGAACGAAAATATCGCCGACCAGTATCCCGGTTCTGCGCTTTATAGTGCACCGGTCGAATTTATCCCAGGTGTCTTTAGCGCAATCGGGGCCACGGCGCCGCCCACCTATGAAAACAGCGGCCACAACAACAACCTGAGCTTTATCATCACCGGCGAGGGTGTGGTCGTCGTTAACGGCGGTGGCGCCTATATCCTTGCCCAAGCCTTACATGAAGAAATCAAGGCGCGCACGGATCAACCCGTTGTCGCAGTGATCAATGAAAACGGACAGGGCCATGCGATGCTGGGCAATTCCTATTGGGTTGAGCAAGGCGTACCGATCATGGCCCATCAAGACGCCGCCGCCGCCTTCAAAGAACAGGGCTTCCAGATCCTCGAAAGCATGAAACAGGTCAATCGCGACAAGGCCACGGGCACGTTCCTGCAAGGCCCGACTGAAACCTTTGCAGATGAATATATTCTCGAGCTGGGCGATTTCCGCATCGAAGTGCGCTATCTCGGCCCCGCCCATAGCGCTGGTGATGTCGTGGTCTGGCTCCCCAATCAAGGGCTTGTGATTGCGGGCGACATGGCCTTTCATGAACGGATGCTGCCGATCTTCGAGGATACATACACCCGCGACTGGCTTGAAACTTGGGACAACGCGTTCGAGGCCCTGAACGCCACCTATGTCATCCCCGGCCATGGTCATCCCACGAACATGGATCTCGTCCGGCGCGACACGAAAGGGTATCTTGAGTATCTGCGCGCACAGATCGGCGCGCATATTGAGGCAGGTGGCGGATTGGCGGCCGCCTATTATAT
>CAYGMX010000318.1:0-210 GCA_964351055.1 uncultured Loktanella sp.
GTTGGCGGGATCGGCCTTGTTGCGGCCTTGCGGCTTTGGCCCGAGGGCGATCCGGTGGTGGTGACACATGACCACGATGACCTGCCGGATGATCATCCGCATCTGCAAGGTGCCGGTCATCGCCACGCCCATCCGCTTGTGATCGACGACGAACACCACGCCTGGCCGACAAACGGCTAGATGGGCATCCGTTTGCGCGCAGGCAGGAAC
>CAYGMX010000318.1:220-2156 GCA_964351055.1 uncultured Loktanella sp.
AAGCACTCCTGCGACGAGGATCAACGTGGCGCCCACGAGTTCCGCAGTCGTCAAAAGCTCACCGGCAATCAGCGCCGCAGAAGCAACACTGACAACCACTTCAGAGATCATCAAAATCCCGACGCGCGCCGGTTCCAGCTTGGTCGTGGCCCACAGCAGGCCCAGAATTGAAAGCACCCACCACAGCACCGCGCTGAAGACCACCCAACCCAACACGGTCCACGGGGCAGGCAGTGCTGCCAGATCAGGAAAAGGTGCAACAAAGGGCGCCAGGACCACCCCCCCGACCAAAGCCCCGACTGCGAACAAAAAGGCGCTCTCGGCAGGCCCAGCCGTGGCCTTGACCTTGATCCCGATCGAAGCAACCGCCCAGAGAAACCCGCTAGCAAGCCCGAGCCATTCGCCCAAACCGCGCGGCACCGGTACCTCGCCATCCGCCCCCAGCATCAGCACAAGCCCTGCAACACCCGCCAGAAGCGCCGCGATCCGGCCGCCTGTGATCGGCCAGCCCATCAGATAGCGGCCGATCAGCGTGCTCCAGATCGGTGTGAGGTAAAACAGGATCACGATGATCGCGACTCGCCCGTAAAGCAGGCCCAGCGAATAAAACATCAGCGAACAGCCACCCAAGACAAGCGAGGCAATGGCCATCGGGTGCGACGCACGCAACGCCCGCCGCCCGCGCCAGCCCCAAGGCAGAAGCAGCAGCACAGCCACCACCATGATCGCCACAGTGCCCCATGGTCCCGTCAGCCCCAGCGCATCAATCTGGCGCAAAGGCAGCCAGTAAACGCCCCAAAGCATCCCGAAGCCGACAATGACCAGACTGGCCCGGAAAATTATGCGTTGCGTTTCCATGTGGCCTGCTTAGCAATCGCCGACCTGCTGCGCCATCTGCAACTATCGCATCACAACCAAAAACGGGTGATTGACCCCATCCCAGCGATCAAGCATAGCCCGCATATGCTCAAGATTTCAGATATCACATACTCCGTCGAAGGCCGTACGCTGGTCGAACACGCAACCGTCACCATCCCCACGGGGCATAAAGTGGGTCTTGTGGGGCGTAACGGCTCGGGCAAGACGACCCTGTTCCGGATCATCCGGGGCGAAATGGTGCTGGACACCGGCAATGTCTCGATTCCCAAAGGCTGGAAAATCGGCGGTGTCAGCCAGGAGGTCCCCGGTAACGAGGTCTCGCTGATCGACACCGTGCTGCGCGCCGATACCGAACGCGAGGCGCTGCTGGCCGAGGCGGAAACCGCCACCGACCCCTCCCGCATCGCCGAGGTGCAAACACGGCTTGCCGATATCGAGGCCTGGTCTGCCGAAGCCCGCGCCGCAACGATCCTCAAGGGTCTGGGCTTTACACATGAAGAACAGCAAATGCCCTGTTCGGCCTTTTCCGGCGGCTGGCGCATGCGGGTGGCCCTTGCGGCGGTCCTCTTCTCCGAACCTGACCTCTTGCTGCTCGACGAACCGACCAACTATCTCGACCTCGAAGGCGCGCTCTGGCTCGAGGCCTATCTGGTCAAATATCCGCACACCGTGCTGATCGTCAGCCACGACCGCGAACTTTTGAACCGCTCGGTGGGTGGTATTCTGCACCTCGAAGACAAGGGGTTGATCTACTACACTGGCACCTATGACATGTTCGCCAAGCAGCGGGCGCAAAAGCGCGCGCTACTCGCCTCTGCGGCCAAAAAACAAGAGGCCAAGCGCGAGCATTTGCAGGCCTTTGTGGACCGCTTCAAAGCCAAGGCATCCAAGGCGAAACAGGCACAATCCCGCGTGAAAGCGCTGGAAAAAATGGAAACCATCCGCGCGCCCGAAGATGTGGCGCGCACGGTCTTTACCTTCCCCAAGCCCGAAGAACTCTCGCCGCCCATCATCGCCACCGAAGGGGCGGCTGTGGGCTATGGCAACAACATCATCC
>CAYGMX010000318.1:2256-4037 GCA_964351055.1 uncultured Loktanella sp.
CCGCCCATCATCGCCACCGAAGGGGCGGCTGTGGGCTATGGCAACAACATCATCCTGCACGACCTGAACCTGCGGATCGATCAGGACGACCGGATCGCCCTTCTGGGGCGCAACGGCGAAGGCAAATCGACGCTGTCCAAGATGCTGTCGGACCGGCTGCCCGTCGCGCGGGGCAAGATGGTGACATCCAACAAGCTGCGGATCGGATTCTTTGCCCAGCATCAGGTCGATGAACTCTATGTCGATGAAACGCCACTGGAACACCTGATGCGCGAACGCGCGCATGAAGGTCAGGCCAAACTGCGGGCACGTCTGGCGGGTTTCGGACTGGGGGCAGATCAGGCCGATACGGTCGTAGGGCGTCTGTCGGGCGGGCAAAAGGCGCGCCTGTCGCTACTCTTGGCGACCCTGCCCGCGCCGCACCTGCTGATCCTCGACGAGCCGACAAACCACCTTGATATCGAAAGCCGCGAAGCGCTGGTCGAGGCGCTGACCGCCTATTCGGGTGCGGTGATCCTTGTGAGCCACGACATGCACCTGTTGTCGATGGTTGCGGACCGTCTGTGGCTGGTCAAGGACGGGCATGTGACACCTTATGAAGATGATCTGGAAGCCTATCGCAAGATGCTGCTGACGCCGGAAAAACCCGGAGAAAAAGACAAGCCCAAACCGGCCAAAGCGGCCAAGCCCAGCCGCGAGGCGATGCAGGCCCTGCGCAGCGAGGTCCGCAAGAACGAAGAGCGGGTCAAGAAAATCAACGAGATGCGGGACAAGCTTGCCAAGAAACTGGCAGACCCGGCACTCTACGAAGACGGCAAGGCAGGCGAACTTGCCACGTGGAACAAGAAATACGCCGAAGTCATGGACGGGCTGGAACGTGCCGAAGCGATGTGGATGGCGGCCCTTGAGAAACTCGAAAAAGCCGAGAAACTGTAACACGCCCCGCCTTCTTTTGAGCCCAAATATCCCCGCCGGAGGCTTCAAATTTCTTGAAATTTGAACAGTCCAAAAGGACCGATATGACCGAACTGCCCGCCCTGATCGCCGCCTTCACGACGCTCTTTATCATCATCGACCCGCCGGGGCTGGCTCCGGTGTTCATCGCGCTCACCCAAGGGATGACAGCCGCGCAACGCCGTGCCATTGCGATCCGCGCTTGCGTGGTCTCGGCCGTGCTGATGACCGTGTTCCTGCTTTTGGGCGAAGCGGTGCTGGGGTTCATCGGTATCTCCATGGACGCGTTCCGCATCGCGGGGGGTATCTTGTTGTTTATCACCGCCCTCGACATGCTGTTCCAGCGGCGTCAGGCACGGCGTGAGGACAGCGCGGCCGAAGGACAGGCCGAACACCACGACGATCCGTCCGTGTTCCCGCTGGCACTGCCGCTGATCGTGGGGCCAGGGGCAATCACCACACTGATCCTGCTGGCAGGGCGCGCCCAAGGCCCCGCCGATCTGGGCGCAATTGCGGGCGTTGTGCTTGTGGTCCTGCTGATCGTCTTTCTTGCATTCCTTGCCGCACCCGCAATCGAACGGGCCTTGGGCAAGACGGGGTTGAACATCGTAACACGGGTCTTGGGCATGCTTCTGGCGGCTTTGGCTGTGCAATTCGTTTTGGACGGGCTGAGGGGTTTCGGGATCGGAAGCTAACGCCTATACCTTGCACATGAGCACCGACCAGATCATGCAACTGACCTACCTTGTCCTGCTGGCGGCCGCCATCGGCGGCTCTGCGATCGTGGCCGGCCGCAGCAATATGGGAAAAATGGCGCAGCAGGCGGC
>CAYGMX010000319.1:0-4032 GCA_964351055.1 uncultured Loktanella sp.
GGGTCGTCATTGGCGGGCTTGTCTTGCGCTGGCCGGTCTATTTTCTGTGGCGCTGGATCAGGCGCAAGGCAGCGGGGTAGCAAGATGATGCAGGTTTTTGTGTTCGCGGGGATGGTGTTCAGCGCCATGCTGCCTTTCGCGTTGCTGACTTGGCTGGTGCGGTCCGGACGCAACGGCCTTGCGTTAACCATCATCAGCCTGATTGGTGCGACCTTTGCGATCTTCATCTTTGCCAGCGGACGGCCCTTTGGCATACATCCGGTCTTTGCCATGACGGTTGCGATGCTGGTCTGTGTGCCCGCACTTCTGGGCAGCACGGCAGGAGCTTTTCTGGGATGGTTGTTGCGCAAACAGGATGACCGGATCGTGTGAAGAAGGTGGTTACACTTTTTTCTTGAACAATGTTCATAGATCGGCTAGAAGTGTGAACATAGTTCATATTCTGGGAGAATCACCATGAGCGAGTACATTATTCTTTTCGGGGTTCCGCTTGCGGTTTTCGCGGCAACGGCTTTCGCTACCTTCCAACTGGGAAAAACCAAGAAGGGGGCGGCATTGGTAGGGATAGGAACCCTCTGGTTGGCCTTTACAGTCGTCATGTTTTTTGGAATGCAAAACGCCAGCGGCTGGGACGGTTTGGGCTATCTGATCGGGCTCCTCCTTGTCAGCGCGCCCTCTGGTCTTGCCGCCCTGATCGGTAGCGCGCTGGGGTGGGCAAAGAATGAAAAGGCGATTGATGCTTGAATTACCCACGGTGCGCGGCACTCTGACGGCGCACCGTTCTTTGGCGGATTTGACGTGGATGCGTGTCGGCGGGCCTGCCGATGTGCTGTTCCAGCCCGCTGATAGTGCAGACCTCGCAGCCTTCCTCGCGGCTCTCGACCCCGCCGTGCCGGTTTTTCCGATGGGAGTGGGCAGCAACCTGATTGTACGCGATGGCGGCATCCGTGGTGTCGTGATCCGGATGGGTCGCGGGTTTAATTTCATCGACATCGGCCCAGATGCGGTCATTGCAGGGGCCGCCGCCCTTGATGCCCATGTCGCCCGCAAGGCGGCTGACGGGGGCCTTGATCTGACCTTCCTGCGCACGATCCCCGGTACGATCGGCGGGGCAGTGCGGATGAATGCGGGTTGCTACGGATCCTATGTTGCAGATGTCTTAGAATCGGTGACGCTCGTCACGCGGGATGGTACGACCCGCGATATCGCGGTCGATGCGCTTGATCTTGCCTACCGCCAAAGCACCCTGCCAGAGGGCGCTGTGATTGTTGCCGCCCGCTTTGAGCCGCCCAAGGGGGTATCTGAAGTGCTGCATCAACGCATGGCGGACCAAGTCGCCAAGCGCGATGCGACCCAGCCGACCAAAGACCGGACCGCCGGTTCGACCTTCCGCAATCCGGCCGGTTTTTCATCGACCGGACGGGCCGATGATGTCCATGACCTCAAGGCGTGGAAAGTGATCGACGATGCGGGTATGCGCGGCGCGGGTCTGGGTGGGGCGATCATGAACCCCATGCACGCCAACTTCCTGACCAATGCGGGCAATGCGACTGCCGCCGATCTCGAGGATTTGGGCGAATTGGTGCGGAAAAAGGTTTACGATTCCCAAGGGATCACGCTACAATGGGAAATTATGCGGGTCGGTGATCGTCTGGATGAAGACACCGCAAAATAATTGGTCAAAAGGCCACGATCCAAGGCAAGGATCACACGAAAAGACAGGTCGCAAAGACCTGCGTTAAAGGCGGTAGGGTATGTCGAGCAGGGCAAACCCGAAAGTTGTTGTCCTTATGGGCGGCCCATCGGCTGAGCGGGAGGTTTCCCTCAGTTCGGGGCGTGAATGTGCGGCAGCTTTGCGGGAAGCAGAATGTGACGTGATCGAGGTCGATGCCGGCCCCGACGTCGCTGCGCGTTTGATCGAAATTGCCCCCGATGTTGTCTTTAACGCACTCCACGGCCGGTGGGGTGAAGATGGTGCTATTCAGGGTGTTCTTGAATGGCTCCGTATTCCCTATACGCATTCCGGTATTCTGGCCTCTGCCCTGACGCTGGACAAACAGCGCACCAAAGACGTCTATCGCAAGGTGGGCCTGCCCGTTGTCGATAGTGTTCTGGCCAGCGCTGCAGATGTACGCGCCGCCCATGTGATGGCCCCGCCCTATGTTGTGAAGCCCTACAACGAAGGCTCGAGCGTCGGCATCTACATCGTGAACGAAGACGCGAACGGCCCGCCGCAACTGGCTGATGACATGCCTGTGCAGGTCATGGTCGAGGCTTTCGCGCCGGGCCGCGAGTTGACCACGACCGTCATGGGGGACCGTGCCCTGACCGTCACCGACATTATCACCGATGGCTGGTACGACTACCACGCCAAATATGCCCCCGGCGGGTCGCGTCATGTTGTGCCTGCCGATATTCCCGAACAGATTTTTGATGCCTGCATGGAATATGCGCTGCGCGCGCATGTGGCCTTGGGCTGCCGTGGCCTGTCGCGCACCGATTTCCGCTGGGACGAAGCGCGTGGCCTTGACGGTCTGATCCTGCTGGAAACCAATACCCAGCCCGGTATGACCCCGACATCGCTTGCCCCCGAACAGGCAGCACATGTGGGGGTGACGTTTCCACAACTGTGCCGCTGGATGGTGGAGGATGCGTCATGCGATCGCTGATCCGTCGCCCCGCTGCCCAAACGGCCCAGCGTGATCCCGCGCCATCCAAACTGGGCTATCGCTACCAGCGTTTGATGCTGACCCCGGGTTTCCGTGCCGCTGTCCGGATCGGTGTGCCCCTGATCTTGATCGCAAGTATTGCGGGGTCTTGGTATTCCAAGCCGGAAAACCGCGCAGCGCTTGCCGCAAACATTGCCGAAACCAAGCAGAGCTTTCAGCAGCGTCCGCAGTTCATGGTGCAGACGCTGAAGATCACAGGCGGCACTACCGCTTTGGAAGCCGAGGTTGCGGCCCTGCTGCCTGCGACATTCCCTGTGTCGTCCTTTGATCTTGACCTCGATGCGATCCGCACAAATATCGAAGCCCTGCCGCCCATCAAGTCGGCCAGCGTCCGCGTCGGGCAGGCTGGCGCGCTTGAAGTGCGGCTGACCCCGCGCGTGCCTGTGGCCCTTTGGCGGGACGCTGGAACACTGCGCCTGATTGATGCCGACGGCGTGCAGTCGGGGACGATTGCCGCGCGCGCCGAACGGCTTGATCTTCCGCTGATCGCGGGGGACGGGGCAGAGGAAAACATCAATGAGGCCTTGGCGCTCTTTGCGGCTGCCGGCCCGCTTCTTGAACGTGTGCGCGGGCTGGTGCGGATGGGTGAACGGCGCTGGGATATGGTGCTTGACCGTGACCAGCGCATTCTCTTGCCAGCGGCAGGGCCGGTTGCGGCATTGGACCGCGTGATCGCATTGAATGAGGCACAGGACATGCTGAGCAGGGATGTCGTCGTTGTGGATATGCGCAACGCCGACCGTCCGACTTTGCGGATGAACCAAGACGCGGCGGCGGTACTGCGCCGGACGAATGCAACAACAACAGACATTAGGGCGGGCAACTGAATGGGCGATGTTTACGACAGCCAAAGGGCGATGCGGCAGATGCGCAAGGCCGCGATGCAGCGTGGTGTGGTTGCCGTTCTGGATGTGGGCACTTCAAAGATCGCCTGCCTTGTGCTCCGCTTTGACGGCCCCGAGCAGTTTCGCAATGTGGACGGTGTAGGCTCGCTCGCGGGACAATCGCAGTTCCGGGTCATCGGTGCCGCCACAACCCGCTCGCGCGGGGTCCGCTTTGGCGAAGTCGATGCGATGCAGGAAACAGAGCGCGCCATTCGCACCGCTGTGCAAGCCGCCCAGAAGATGGCCAATGTCCGCGTTGATCATGTGATTGCCTGCCTTTCGGGTGCGCGGCCCCGCTCTTACGGGCTTGACGGGACACTGGACGTCGCGGGCGGGATGGTGACCGAGCAGGATATCAGTCAGGTGATGGCGTCCTGTGATGTGCCGGATTATGGTGCCGACCGTGACGTGCTGCATGC
>CAYGMX010000320.1:0-4007 GCA_964351055.1 uncultured Loktanella sp.
GTATTCGACTGCAACCTTATGGCCGGGGCTCAGACGTTCGGCGAGAGTACGAAAGAAATGGTCCTGTTCGTCTTCTGTTATCGCGTGAAGAAAAAAACGGGCGTAAACGCAAGCATTCTTGGAATCGAGAAGTGACAGGGCGCTGTCCAGCTCAGGGTCCAGAATACCCCCCAAGACGCAGTGCAGGTTCTTTTCCGCACGTTCCTGTGCCTTGGCCTTTACGACGTCGATCGCATTTCTGGATTGGTCCAGTGCAACCACCTTGAAGCCAAGCGTCGCAAAGAACAGACTGTCGCGCCCGTTGCCACATCCGACATCAAAAACAGCGCTGCCCGGCTCTATTTCCTGGGCCACAAAGGCCGCGAACTGCGATGGTGGCTGCAGCAGTGTGATATCCCGAGTCTCCGCGTAAAACGCGCTCCAATAATCCTCACGTTCATCTTCTGCGCGCGTCAACGACCCTTGCCCCCGTCGTGGCTGGATTTGGCTTCCCAAAGCTAGTCTGGTTTGCGGTGCGGAAAAACACAACGGCAACCCGTTTTCGCCAGACCAGACCCTTTTGAAATGAATTGGCCCGCGCAGCGATACCTGCGCGGGCCAGTTTTGTTGTCTTGCGCGTTGCTTACGCGTCGTCATTGTCCGACGTATCAACACTCTTGCTGAACACATCGTTGTCAGAGGACGCGCCTGCCATCTCCATCGGAGCCGCGAGGCGTGCGGCTTCTTCGGCCTCTTCCCGACGCGCTTCGATGACGACATTGTCGCGCTCTGCCGCGACACGGCGCATTTGTTGCGTGGCGCCACCTGTACCGGCAGGGATCAGACGGCCGACGATCACGTTCTCTTTGAGACCGATCAGCTTGTCACGCTTGCCCTGCACAGAGGCTTCGGTCAGAACGCGGGTCGTTTCCTGGAACGATGCCGCAGAGATGAACGAACGGGTCTGCAACGACGCCTTGGTGATCCCCAACAAGATCGGCTCGCCGGTTGCAGGGCGGTCGCCCCGCTTCAGCGCCTTCTCGTTGGCTTCATCAAATTCGGCCTTGTCGACAGTTTCGCCTTTCAGCAGAACCGTGTCACCGCTGTCCTGAATCTCCCACTTCTGGAGCATCTGGCGCACGATGACTTCGATGTGCTTGTCGTTGATCTTCACACCCTGCAAGCGGTAAACGTCCTGCACCTCGTCGATCATGTAATCGGCCAAGGCCTCGACCCCCATAACCGCAAGAATATCGTGCGGCGCAGGGTTGCCGTCCATGATGTAATCGCCCTTGTGGACGAAGTCACCTTCCACGACAGGAATGTGCTTGCCTTTGGGCACCATGTATTCAACGCGGATATCGGCATCATCGGCAGATTCGATCGCGATGCGGCGCTTGTTCTTGTAGTCCTTGCCAAAGCGCACGTAGCCATCGATTTCGGCGATGATTGCGTGATCCTTTGGACGACGGGCTTCGAACAATTCCGCCACCCTTGGCAGACCACCGGTGATATCCTTGGTCTTGGCGCCTTCACGCGGGATACGCGCAATCACGTCACCGGCTTTGACCTCTTGGCCGTCTTCAACCGACAGAACCGCGTCAACAGACATGCCATAGGACACAGGGTTACCGTCATCCTTAAGAACAACTTCGCCATCAGTGCCGACAACGATGATCTTTGGTGCAAGCTCGTTGCCTTTTGGTGCAGCGCGCCAATCCGAAACGATCCGCTGGGTCATCCCCGTCGCATCATCGGTTTCTTCGCGCACGGCGATACCGTTGACCAGATCGACGTATTTCGCCGTACCTGACTTTTCGGCAATGATCGGCAGGGTGTAAGGGTCCCACTCGAACATCTTGTCACCACGCAGGATATCTTGGCCGTCTTTGACAAAGACCTTGGAACCGTAGCCCACCTTGTGGCTGGCCAATTCGGCACCATCCGCATCCGTGATCGACAGGGTCATATTCCGGCCCATGACAACCATCTCGCCCGCAGCGTTTTCAAGCAGGGATGCGTTGTCGAACCGCACCTTGCCAGGCTGCGATGCCTCTTGGAAGGACTGCTGACCACCTTGTGCCACGCCACCGATGTGGAAGGTCCGCATCGTCAGCTGCGTACCGGGTTCACCGATCGACTGGGCCGCAATGATACCGACAGCTTCGCCAATGTTAACGCGGGTACCGCGTGCGAGGTCACGACCATAGCACATTGCACAAACGCCATCTTCGGCTTCACAGGTCAGCGGGCTCCGGATGCGCATCTTGGAAACATTAGCCACGTCGATCATGTCGGCCTTGCGCTCGTCGATCAGCTCACCCGCCTCGACGATCACTTCATCGGTGCCAGGCTTGAGAACATCATCGGCTGACACACGGCCAAGGACACGTTCGGCCAAGGACGACACGACTTCACCGTCATTGACAGCGGCTTCGGCCGTGATGGCACGATCCGTGCCACAATCGATCTGGCGCACGATACAATCTTGGGCAACGTCCACCAGACGACGTGTCAGGTAACCCGAGTTCGCAGTTTTCAACGCCGTATCCGCCAGACCCTTACGGGCACCGTGGGTCGAGTTGAAGTATTCAAGAACGGTCAGACCTTCTTTAAAGTTCGAGATGATTGGCGTCTCGATGATCTCGCCGTTCGGCTTGGCCATCAGGCCGCGCATACCGCCCAGCTGTTTCATCTGCGTGACCGAACCACGGGCACCGGAGTGGGCCATCATGTAAACCGAGTTCGGTTCACCCTCAGAGCCGTCCGCACCTTTTGGCGTGGTCGAGATTGTCAGCATCATCGCGTCAGTGACTTTGTCGTTGGCCTTTGACCAAGCGTCGACGACTTTGTTGTACTTTTCGCCCTGAGTGATCAGGCCGTCCATGTACTGCTGTTCAAAGTCTTTGACCTGCTCGCGGGTTTCATCGACCAGTTCCCACTTGGTGTCCGGAACAACCATGTCGTCCTTACCGAAGGAGATGCCTGCCTTGAAGGCTTCGCGGAAGCCCATCGTCATGATCTGGTCACAGAAGATGACAGATTCTTTCTGGCCACAGTAACGATAGACAGTGTCGATGACCTGCTGCACCTCTTTCTTGCGCAGCAAGCGGTTGACCAGCGAGAACGGTGCCTTTGTGTTCAGCGGCAGCAACGCACCCAGACGCAAACGACCGGGGGTCGTTTCAAAGCGCGTCAGCACTTCGTTGCCTTCGTCGTCGATCTGCATCATGCGCGCCTGAATCTTGGCGTGCAGGTGCACTTCGCCAGCCGTCAGCGCATGTTCGACCTCGTCGATATTGCTGAACGACATCCCCTCGCCCTTCATGCCTTCACGCATGATGGTGGTGTAGTAGAGGCCCAAGATCATATCCTGCGATGGCACGATGATCGGCGCGCCGTTAGCAGGTGACAGCACGTTGTTCGTGGACATCATCAGAACGCGGGCCTCCAACTGCGCCTCAAGGCTCAGTGGGACGTGAACCGCCATCTGGTCACCGTCAAAGTCGGCGTTGAACGCGGAACAAACGAGCGGGTGAAGCTGGATGGCTTTACCTTCGATCAGGACCGGTTCAAACGCCTGAATGCCCAAACGGTGCAGCGTTGGCGCACGGTTCAGCATGACAGGGTGTTCGCGAATAACCTCGTCAAGGATATCCCAAACCTCTGGACGCTCTTTTTCCACCAGTTTCTTGGCTTGCTTGACCGTCGAGGACAGGCCCTTGGCTTCAAGGCGCGAATAGATGAACGGCTTGAACAGCTCGAGCGCCATCTTCTTCGGCAAACCGCACTGGTGCAGCTTCAATTCCGGGCCGGTCACAATGACCGAACGACCCGAGAAGTCGACGCGCTTACCCAAAAGGTTCTGACGGAAGCGACCTTGCTTACCTTTCAGCATGTCGGACAGCGATTTCAGCGGACGCTTGTTGGCACCCGTGATCACGCGGCCACGACGGCCGTTGTCGAACAGGGCGTCGACCGATTCCTGCAGCATCCGCTTTTCGTTGCGGACGATGATATCAGGCGCG
>CAYGMX010000321.1:0-3980 GCA_964351055.1 uncultured Loktanella sp.
ATGCGCTGGAAGGGCAAGACTGGATCGCCGGTGACTATTCCATTGCCGATATGGCCATCGCACCTTGGATTAATGCGCTGGAGTTCTACGGAACAAAAGATGTCGTGGGGTATCACGATCTCAAGAATGTGCCGTCCTACGTCGAGCGGTTTTTCGCCCGCCCCGCCGTAGAAAAGGGCAAGAAAATCCCCGCGCCAGCGTAGGTCGGGGTTATCCCCGACTGTTATCCCTGATCCGGCAAGGTGCCGTTCAGCACATAGCGCAGGATATCGACCACCTGCTGCGGCTCTTGCACAACGGCAAGGGCCGCGGCGTCCACCTCTTTTAACGGGTGCTGATGCTCTGGTCCGTGCATCACGATCAGCGACTTGCCCAAGGCGGCAGCATAGCCCGCATCAAAGGCCGCGTTCCACTGTTTGTATTTCTCGCCAAAACGGACCACGACGATATCGGCGTTCTGGATGCCGTGGCGGGTGCGGATCGCATTCAGGTTGGCCCCTTTGTTGTCGTGCCAGAACTTGTTTTCCTCGGCACCCATGATCACCACACCACAATCGTCCGAAGCGGCATGATCCGTGACCGGACCTGTAAACTGCACATCCATATCCATGGCCGCCGCCGTGATCTGGTCGCGCCAGTCGGTGTGGATTTCGCCAGAGAGATAGACGTTCAACATATCAGTTCCTTTCGGTTTTGCAGCCTTGTCTAGCCGCGCAGCGTACCACCTGTCGCTTTGGTCACTTTCTCGATGATTTTGGCGCTGACGGCTTCGATATCGCTGTCCTTGAGCGTTGCTTCTGTCGGCTGCAACCGGACCGTTACAGCAAGTGATTTCTTGCCCTCGCCCAGCGACCCGCCGATGAATTCGTCAAAGACACGCACATCCGTGATCAATGCCTTATCCGCACCCGCTGCCGCGTTCACCAGCGTCAGCGCCTCGACCTCGGTATCGACAACAAAGGCAAAGTCACGCTCGACCGCTTGCAGATCGGTGGATGTCAGCGCTGCGCGGGTCGCGGTTTTATTCTTGGGCATGGGGATTTCGTCCGGCCAGATCGCAAAGGCGACCGCAGGTCCCTTGATATCCATGTCGCGCAGCACGCGCGGATGCAATTCCCCGAAAATGCCCAGAACCTTTTTCGGCCCCAGACAGATTTTGCCGTGCCGTCCAGGATGCCACCAATCATCGCCACCGCGCAGGATCTGCACCTTGGCTGGCGCGCCGATGGCGGCCAGCACCGCCTCTGCATCAGCCTTGGCATCGTAAAGATCGACGGGGCGTGCGGTGCCGTGCACATCCTTCGGCCCCGTGCGCCCGATCAGGACGCCAGTAACCAGCATATGCTGTTCGCCCGGTTCACCACCGTGGAAACCGGCACCGACCTCGAACAGGGCCATATCCATGAAACCTCGCGCCTGATTGCGCGCCGCAGCCCGCAACAGACCCGGCAGAAGGTTGGGGCGCATATGTGACATTTCCGAACTGATCGGGTTTTCCAGCATCGTGGCATCATCGCCACCGCCGAAGAGCGTGGCGGCTGCGGCGTCAATAAAGCTGTAGGTCACACATTCGTTGTACCCCAAGGCGGCAGCGGTCCGGCGCGCGGCCTGCTGGCGCGACTGGCTTGCCGTCAGGATCGGCTTGGGCACACCCGCATCGGTGCGCGGCAGCGGCTTGCCCTTCAGCTTGGTCAGGGATGCAATCCGCGCGACTTCTTCCACCAGATCGGCCTCTCCCTGCACATCGGGCCGCCATGACGGGACATGGGCCATGTCGCCTTCGAGCCGGAACCCGAGCGCGGTCAGGGTCTGGCGCTGGGTTGATTCGGGAATATCCATGCCGACAAGCGAGATCACCCGCTTGGCATCCAGCTTATAGGCGCGGGCGGTATCGGGCACTGCACCGGCCTGAATGAGTTCGGACACTTCGCCACCCGCATGATCCACTATCATGCGCACCGCATGTTCCAGCCCTTCGGGGGTAAAGGCAGGGTCAACGCCGCGTTCGAACCGGTAGCGGGCATCGGAATTGATCCTGAGCGCACGGCCCGTATAGGCGATCTGCACAGGGTCCCAATAGGCGCTTTCGACAAAGACATTCACTGTCTCGTCTGTGCAGCCGGTGACCGCACCGCCCATGACACCGGCGATGCTTTCGGGGCCATTGTCGTCAGAAATGACCATCTGGCCCGCTTGCAGGGTGTAAACCTTGTCGTCGAGCGCGGTGATGACCTCACCGCCTGCCGCGCGGTGCACCCGTAGATTGCCATGCACCTTGTCGGCGTCAAAGACGTGCAAAGGGCGGTTCAGGTCATAGGTGAACCAGTTGGTCACATCGACCAGAAAGCTGATCGGGCGCAGGCCGATGGCGCGCAACTGTGTTTGCAGCCAGTCGGGGCTGGGGCCGTTTTTGACACCACGGATCAAACGACCACAGAAAAGCGGGCATCCATCGCGCGTGTCATCAGCAATAGACACTTTCAGGTCGGCAGTGAAACTGGCAGGCACAGGGTCGACCGTGACCGGTTTCAGCGCGCCCAAGCCGCGCGCCGCCAGATCGCGCGCCACACCGCGCACGCCCAGCGCATCGGGGCGGTTGGGCGTAATCGCGATCTCGATCACCGGATCGACCTTTTCGGGTTTGTTCAGCGCCAGCCAGTCGGCAAAGCTTTGGCCGACCGTGCCAGAGGGCAATTCGATGATCCCGTCGTGTTCCTCGGACAGTTCCATCTCGCGCTCGGAACACATCATACCGTGGCTTTCGATGCCACGGATTTTGCCCACACCGATGGTCGTATCAATGCCGGGCACATAGGTGCCGGGGCTTGCAATCACGACGGTGATGCCTGCACGGGCATTGGGTGCGCCACAAATGATCTGGGTCAGCCCGTCCTTGGTTTGCACCTGACAGACGCGCAGCTTGTCCGCATCGGGGTGTTTTTCGGCAGATTCGACATACCCGATAGTGAAATCGGCCAGACGCGCGGCAGGGTTCTCGATGCCTTCGACCTCAAGCCCGAGATCGGTCAGCGCATCCGCAATATCGTCAACCGAGACGTCGGTTTCAAGGTGATGCTTGAGCCAAGAGAGCGTGAATTTCATGAAAGCGGTCCTGCGGTTCTAACGGGTTGCAGAGGACTTAGCGGATTACAAAGGCAGGGGAAAGAGGGGCGGTTACTTGCGCGACTGGTGTGCCGCCGCCCACTTGGAAACGGCCCATGCCGGCAGCAGGATCACCGCCCAACCCGCCGCATTGATCAGGGTCAACCGCAGCGCAAGATCGCGCGGCATGTCAGAGGTCCACATGGCGATATGGCCAATGATGATCAGGCTGATCAGACCGATGACGTAAAGCCGCATCAAAGTTCGCGGCCCGCCAGATCCTCGACCAGTACGAAGTGTTCGAAAACCAGCATCATTTCGGGGTCAAACCCGCCGTTGCGTTTGAAATAGGCTTTGTGGTCGTTGTGCCAGCCCAGCAGGCTGTCGTTTTCGCCTTCGGCCAGCGCCATGTCTTCGGTCACGTCGCAATAGCGGACTTCCTCGACCTTCGTGGTGCGGATCACCAGCGCGGGCGTCCCGTCCCAGTTCGCTGCGATATCGCAACGGCCCACGACCGGCATCGCCTCGGGTTCGCCGTCAAAGTCGGACAGCGCGGCACAGGTCGCGGTTTTCTTGCGCTGGCGGACCAGCCCGATCAGGTACTGGCAAAGCTCGGGGCTGTCGCCAAACCGGAACGTCCCCGCGCCGGGGTAGGTGTCTTGCAGGTCTTCGGTGTCGTCGGTCATTGGGGTTTTCCTTTCCAACGTAGGGCAGCGCCGGGACCTCGGGGTGGGCGCAAAGACGGTTTTGATCAGCGAAACGGTGATACAGTCGCTTACCTGAGTGCATTGTGCAACGCTGCAAAAGCGCCCTCCCCATGGGGGAGGTCCGGGCGCTGCCCGGCGATGCCGGGCGGGGCTTTTGGCTACCTACTCAAC
>CAYGMX010000322.1:0-3976 GCA_964351055.1 uncultured Loktanella sp.
CAAGGCGATGGCGGATGCAGCAACCGAGCGCAAAGCCCGTGCCGCTGCCGCAGAGGCGCCCAAGACCGAAGCGCCTGCGCCCCAAGCGGATGAGCCGGCACCCGAGGCAAAATCATGAACGCCCGAGACGACATCGACGACAGCGCAGCCCCGTTGCTGGAACATCTGACCGAGCTCCGCTCGCGCCTGATCTATTCGGTCATGGCCTTCCTTGTCGGGATGATCATCTGTTTTTCGTTCGGGGGCATCCTGCTTGATTTCCTGCTGATGCCGATCGAAGCCACGATGCGCAATCTGGGCAACCCGAACCCGGTGATGCAATACACCGCCCCGCAAGAGTACTTTTTCACTCTCATCCGCATTTCCGTGGTGGGCGGACTGACACTCTCGTTCCCGATCATCGCCTATCAACTCTGGCGCTTTGTGGCACCGGGGCTGTACCGCAATGAAAAGAACGCGTTTTTGCCATTCATCATCGCCTCGCCGGTGCTTTTCCTGATTGGTGCGGCTTTCGCCCATTATGTCGTTGTCCCGCTGGCAATGGCTTTCTTTCTGGGCTTTGCAGACCTGCCGTCTTTTGTATCGGCCCTGATGACAGAGGCGCTGCCACCACCCGCGGGCGCGGAATTGCTGCCGGGCGCTGTGGCAGGTTTGGATCTGCCAGATACGGGCATCGACATCGTCTTTAACGGCAAGGTAAACGAAACGCTGGATATCACGCTCAAGATGATCGTGGCTTTTGGTGTGTGTTTCCAACTGCCGGTCTTGTTGACGCTGATGGGATCGGCGGGGCTGGCAAGCTCGCGCGGCTTGCGCAGCACGCGTAAATACGCGGTGGTCGGTATCTTGATTGTTGCCGCCCTTGTGACGCCACCTGATGTCACAACGCAATTGATCCTTTTCGTGGTGGTCTTCGGACTTTATGAAATTTCGATCCATCTTGTCGCAGCGGTGGAACGTAAGAAAGACCGTGCGGCCCGTGCCGAAGGGATCATTGGCGAAGGCGAGAGCCTGTTCGACATTGATGAGGATGATCTCGGCGATGTGGACCCTGCGACCAGTGAGGACACCAAGGCGTGAGTAAGAAGGCAATGAAGCGGATTGCCGATGCGCTTGAACGTCTCAGTCCGGCGCCGCAGGCGGCACCGGACTTTTCGGCAGCCTCGGCCTTTGTCTGGCATGCAGATCCCGACCGTTTGGAACCAGTCGCCAAAGTGAACCGCGTCGCGGTTGAGCTTCTGGTCGGTGTAGACCGGTCGCGCGATACGCTGATGACCAACACAGTCCAGTTTGCAGCGGGATTGCCAGCGAACAATGCCTTGCTCTGGGGCGCAAGGGGCATGGGAAAATCAAGTCTGGTCAAGGCGGTGCATGGCGCAGTTCACGCTGATCACCCGAACCTCAAGATCGTCGAGGTCCAGCGCGAAGACCTGCCCACCATCGGGCGCTGCCTGAACCTTTTGCGTGGGGCAAAGGCGCGTTTCATCATGTTCTGCGATGATCTTTCCTTTGGCCATGACGATGCGCATTATAAGTCGCTCAAGGCGGTGTTGGATGGCGGGATCGAAGGGCGACCTGACAATGTGGTGCTTTATGCCACGTCGAACCGCCGCCACTTGATGCCGCGCGACATGATCGAAAACGAGCGTTCAACGGCCATTTCCCCCTCCGAGGCAGTGGAAGAAAAGGTTTCGTTGTCGGACCGTTTCGGCCTGTGGCTCGGGTTTCATCCTTGTGATCAGGATGATTATCTTGCGATGATCCGTGGCTATTGCGATGCGTTTGGCGTTTTGATCGACGATGCGACGCTACGGGCCGAAGCGATCGAGTGGCAGGCCACGCGCGGCAGCCGGTCGGGTCGGGTGGCGTGGCAGTATTTCACGGATCTTGCGGGCAGACGGGGCGTTACACTGGCGTAAGGTGAATCATGATCCACCTTACCCCGTGGCCCAGTCTATGGCAGGAAATCTGCCGGATCGAGGCTTTGCAACCCGCGCCGGACTTCGAAGTGAAGGAAGCTCGGATCAGCAGACCGAACTTGCCCGATTGTCTGCCCCCGCGAAACATTTGCGTTCTTCTCGACCGTGAGATTGTCCATCTGCGTATAGACCGTCAGCAGCCCGTCGCTGTGTTTGATCACGACAATCGCACCGCCACTGGTATCTGCGGTGACAGCAGCCACCGTCCCGCTACCCGCCGCTTTGACGGCGGTTCCGGCGGGGGCACCGATGTCGATCCCTTCGTTCTGTCCCGGAGCATAGGCGCGGATGATCGGGCCCTGAATTGGCATTTCAAACCGTGCACCTGTTGACGCGGGTTGCGCGCTAGATGTCCCGAGGTCCGGTGTTGCGGGTGCCGCCACCGCAGAAACGGGGGCTGCTGTTGCATCGTCCGGTAAAGGCAGTGCCGCACTGGGTGGAACCGGCGTCACAGATCCGCTGCCCGGCGCTGTGACGTCAACAGCAGGCGTTGGCGCTGCGGCGGGTGACCCTTGCGGTATCAAAAGGAACTGGCCCTCGCGGATCGTGAACTCGGTGTCCAGACCGTTCCATTCCGCGATATTCGTGACCGGCACATTATAAAGCCGCGAGATCGAAAAGACTGTCTCGCCGCGGTTGACCTGATGACGGATCGGCTCTGTGCCGCTTACGGCCGGAGCAGGAGCCGGAACCGCTGACGCTACGGGCGCGGGTGCGATCGGGGTCGTTGTCACGCCACCGCCCGCAGCATCCGCGCGGTCAAGTGCCGTTGTCGCAACTGCCGTCACATCAAACGGTTGGATTGGCCCTGTTCCAAACGCGCCGGTCGCCGGTGACGGTTCGGCCACACGCGATGGCAGCGCGATGATTTCGTCGCGTCGCAGGATCACGTCAGGCTCGATCCCGTTATACTGGGCCAGTTCGTCCACATCGAATCCAAGGCGGATGGCGATTTGCCGGATCGTGTCGTCGCGCCGCGCCACGACCACCTGATAGTTCGGATAGGAAATTACACCGCGATCATCGGGCCGGGGTCTGCCGGGCAACTGCTGTACGGCAGAGGTCGTATCAAACCCGTTGCCCAGATCCCGAAAGTCGGAGTCAAAGTTTTCACAGGCCACAAGCGCGCCAATCGCCACGCCCGCCATGATCATGCGTCTTAGGGGGATTTGTCTTTTGACCATCCTACCGCTCCTTGTGCCAAGTCGCCCCTTGTTGCCGGGGTCGTACCATATTTTGTGGTACTTTACTCTTGTCCAAGCCCTTCTAGCAAGGGGACAAAGCGCACAGCGCGCAATTCATCGTATTCATAGCCGGTTTCCAGCCGTGTGACACGGATCAGACTCTGGACTGCATCCGATTGGCCAACCGGCAAAACCATGATTCCGCCGACCCTCAGTTGCGCCAGAAGCGGTCCGGGCGGGTCTTCGGCGGCGGCTGTCAGCAAGATCCTGTCAAACGGCGCCTGTTCGGCGAAACCATAGCTGCCATCGGCGGTGAAGGCCGTGATATTGGTAAAATCCTGTGCCTCGAACACGGCGCGTGCAGCCTGTACCAGCCGTTTATAGCGGTCCACGGTATAGACCCTGCGCGCCAGCTTGCTCAGGATAGCCGCCTGATAGCCGGAGCCGGTGCCGACCTCGAGCACCTTGTCGCGGGGTGTGACCCGCAAGGCCTGAGTCATCAGCCCGACAACGGATGGCTGGCTGATCGTCTGGCCACAAGCGATCGGCAGCGGCATGTCCTCATAGGCGCGATCGGCAAAGGTCCCCTTGACGTAATCGGCACGGTCAATCTGTTCCATCGCGGTCAGAACGCGCGCATCGGTGACGCCTTTGCTGCGCAGCGCAAAGAGAAACTGCATCTTTGTAGCCGCATCAAAGGTCACGAGAGCGCCTCGCTGAGTGTTGAAACCATTTTGTAATCGGTCAGATCGGCCCGCATCGGCGTGACCGAGATAAAGCCGTCAAGGTTGGCAGCCGCGTCGGTCCCCGGTG
>CAYGMX010000323.1:0-3971 GCA_964351055.1 uncultured Loktanella sp.
AAATTCGAAATTGACCTCTTCGCCCGAGTCCGACCAGCGGCGTTCGCCGTAAAGATCCTGGATGCCCGCAATGTCATCATCGCCAAGAAGCCGGGAGCCATTGTTGGCTGTCGCATTCATGATCGAATCGGATGTGTTAAAGTGATCGAGGCCCAAAGCGTGGCCAATCTCGTGAAGGACCACCTGAAAGAACGTAAAGGCCCCGCCTGAGCCATTCGGGGTCCATGTTTCGTTTTGATCCATCGTGATGTTGGAATCAAATATCTCCACAATCCCGTTGTTGTTGGAATCATTTGGGAAAAAGGATGTTGTTGCCAATCCGATTGTGCCGCCCGCCAATGGGGCCACGCTGATATCGATGTCCGCACCGCCAAAGGTTGTGTTGTGCGCGAAAGTCAGGCCCGCGATGGCGGCCCATGTGTCAAAGGCGTCAAACACAGCATCGGTAAATTGCGACAGGCTTGACCCCGCAACAATGCTCAGCCCTGCAAGATTGAGCGACCATGAAATCGTATCGCTTGCTGCACCGCGAATATCATTGCCCCACTTGAAATTTGCCCGTCCGCCCTGCGTAGTATCGACCTCGATCAGATTGTAAGGGTCATTCGCTGTCGAAAGCGTATCTTGGGCACCGCAGGTGACACAGCCACACAATATACACATAGTTTCACCCTCTCTTTCCAGCGGCTGGCCAAAGGCATCATATCAAACCGCCGACCACCATTTTGAAACCATCAGAATGCGCCAAAATGGTTCACTTCTCCTGTGCGGCCACAAGATTCTTGCCGCGACAAGACAAGACGCACGTTCCTGCACAATCGTTAAGGAATATTAACAGACCGGCAAAGCAGTGGTTTGCCGCACCGTGCGCAGCGCAAAAGAAGATTGCATTTGCGCCACACCCGGTAAGGTCGCGAGATAGCGGCGGTGGATGCGCGCAAAGTCCTCTGTGTCACCGGCCACAACCTTGAGCAGGTAATCCGCCGTCCCCGCCATCAGGTGACATTCCAACACATCCGGCACCCGCGCCACTGCTTTCTCAAACGCGTCCAGTACCTCGTCTGCCTGCCCGCTGAGGGTGATTTCCACGAAAACCGTTGTCGGCAAACCGACCTTGCGGGGGTTCAGCAGCGCGACATAATCACGAATATAGCCTTCCTTTTCCAACCGCTGCACACGCCGGTGACAGGCAGACGCCGAAAGATTGGCGGTCTCGGACAGGTCCGCATTCGAAATCCGGCCTTTTTTCTGCAAAACCTCAAGGATTCGGCGATCGATACTGTCGAGTTCCATCTGGCGCAGATTCCTTCGAAGATTTGGACAAACTACGCAAAAATCTATCGCAGTTACCGCAAACATCCAAGCAGAAGCGTCAAGTTATTGCTTTGTTTCAATGAGAAGCTTGCACCAGCGTTAGGCCAAAGTCTGGGAGGACAAATATCATGCACATCGGATGCCCAAAAGAGATCAAGCCGCAGGAATTCCGCGTGGGCCTGACGCCGAATGCCGCCCATGAGGCTGTGAACCACGGCCACACTGTCACCATCGAAACCGGCGCAGGTAACGGTGCCGGTTTTACCGATGCCGACTATATCGCCGCAGGTGCCCAGATCGCAGGCAATGCGGCAGATGTATTCGCCACCGCCGACATGATCGTCAAGGTCAAGGAACCGCAGGCCGCAGAGCGCAAGATGCTGCGCGAGGGCCAGATTCTCTTTACCTATCTGCACCTTGCCCCCGACCCGGACCAGACCCGCGACCTGATGGCATCCGGGGCCACCTGCATCGCCTATGAAACCGTGACAGATGACCGAGGCGGGCTGCCTTTGCTGGCACCCATGTCAGAGGTCGCGGGGCGTCTGGCCCCGCAGGTCGGTGCATGGACCCTGCAAAAGGCCAATGGCGGGCGCGGTGTGCTGATGGGCGGCGTGCCGGGTGTTGGCCCTGCGCGGGTGCTGGTGATCGGCGGCGGAGTGGTGGGCACCCATGCGGCCAAGGTTGCCGCAGGCATGGGCGCTGACGTGACGGTGCTGGACCGGTCCCTGCCGCGCTTGCGCTATCTCGATGACGTCTTTGGCGGGCAGTTCAAGAACAGCTATGCCAGCGCGGGCAACACGATGGATTTGGCGCGCCAGGCCGACCTGATTATCGGGGCGGTCCTGATCCCCGGTGCGGCGGCGCCCAAGCTGATCTCACGGGCGCAACTGGCAGAGCTGAAACCTGGGGCGGCGCTGGTGGATGTGGCGATTGACCAAGGCGGGTGTTTTGAAACCTCAAAGGCGACAACCCATCAGGACCCGATCTATGATGTGGACGGGATCATGCACTATTGCGTGGCCAACATGCCAGGTGCCGTGGCGCGCACCTCGACCATTGCCTTGGGCAATGCGACCATGCCGTTCATGCTGGCACTGGCGGACAAAGGCTGGCGGAAGGCCTGCGAAGACGATCCGCATTTGCTGGATGGTCTGAACGTGCATGCGGGGCAGTTGACCTACTACGCCGTGGGCAAGGCGCTGGGCATTGACGTCTTGTCCCCCACATTGGCCCTAAAGGCCTAGAAACGCGAAAGCCCGCACCGGACAGGCGCGGGCATTCGTCATCGCAAAAAACTTACTTCTTCAGCGCGTCACGAATTTCGAGCAGGACATCCAGCTCGGATGGACCGGTCTCGACCTCTGGCGCCACGTCAGCGGGCTTTTCCGAAGCGGCCTTGAGCCGGTTCACCGCTTTGACAAGCATGAACACCACAAAAGCGATAATCAGAAAGTTGATGCAGGCCGTGATGAACGCGCCATAGGCAAAGATCGCAGCACCGGCTTCGCGGGCCGCATCAAGACCAATCCCAGCGGGAACGTCACCCGACAAAACCACATACATCGAGGTGAAATCGACACCACCGAGGATCAGGCCGATGATCGGATTGATCAGATCACCGACCAGACTGGATACGATAGACGTAAAGGCTGCGCCGATGATGATACCCACGGCAAGGTCCATGACATTGCCCTTGGCGATGAAATCTTTGAATTCGTTGATCATGTAAATGTCCCCACATGTTGTTAACACGCGCGTGGATTTATTCACCCACTGCGCGCATGCGCACATCGTTACTGTGATTTCTCAACAGCTGCACGGGTTTTATTCACCGGATTTCCCCCCCACGTTAGTTAGATGCATGTCGCAACGGAGTTACACGCAATGACCGATTTATCCGATTTTCCGATCACGCAACGCTGGGCCGCAAAAGACCCGACCGTGATCCAACTTTATTCCTACCCCACGCCGAACGGTGTAAAGGTTTCCATCGCCCTTGAAGAAATGGGGCTGCCTTACGAGCCTCATCTTGTCACTTTGAAGGACTCCGATGTCAAAAGCCCGGAATTCCTGTCGCTGAACCCCAATAACAAGATCCCCGCGATCATCGACCCCAATGGCCCCGATGGTCCAGTCGGGCTTTTCGAAAGCGGCGCGATCCTGCTCTACCTTGCTGAGAAATCAGGGAAATTCTTGGGGTCCAACAATGCTGAGAAGGCCCGTATCACGCAATGGCTGATGTTCCAGATGGGTGGCCTTGGGCCGATGCTGGGGCAGATGGGCTTTTTCTACAAATTCGCCGGATCACAGATCGAGGACCCGCGCCCGCGCGAACGCTACCGCGATGAAGCAATCCGCCTGTTAAACGTCGTTGATCAATCGCTTGAAGGTCAGGACTGGATCGCGGGTGACTATTCCATCGCCGATATGGCGATTGCGCCGTGGATCAACGCGCTGGAATTCTACGGGACAAAGGATGTCGTGGGCTATCACGACCTCAAGAATGTTCCGTCTTACGTTGAGCGATTTTTTGCCCGCCCCGCCGTTGCAAAGGGCAAAGGTATCCCCGCCCCACCATAGGTCGGGTTATCCCCGACTTGGCAAGGTGCCGTTCAGCACATAGCGCAGGATATCGACCACCTGCTGCGGCTCTT
>CAYGMX010000324.1:0-3964 GCA_964351055.1 uncultured Loktanella sp.
CCCCGAGAAATTCTTTGTCACGTTGCGCGATATGGGGGTGAATCTGGTCCGCGCAGAGGCCTTGGGTGATCACCAGCCCCTGACTGCTGCCTTGATGAAGCGGTTGGAAATCGAAGCGAAAGCCCGCAAGGCGCAGCTTGTCACAACCGAAAAGGACGCGGTTCGCCTGCCAGAGAGTTTCCGCATGAAGGTGCTGACCCTCCCGGTCCGGTTGCAACTGGTGGACTGGGCACCGATCGACGCGGCCTTTGACCGTTTGGGGCTCTAGCCCAGCAAATCCTGATCTTCGCCCAACTTGGGCGAGGCTTTCCTTGGCAGCACATCGGCGTCTGAAAACCGGATGGGCAAACGCACAGTCGGTATACCATCCAGATCAACGCGCATCCCCCGCTGGATAACCTGTGGATCAGCAAAGGTTTCTGCCATGTCATTGATTGGTCCCGCAGGAACGCCATGCACTTCGCAGGCCGCCAAAAGATCTGCTTTTGGCCAAGTTAGGGTCTTTTCCGTCAGTCTTGCCGCCAGTGCCACCCTGTTTTTAAGGCGCTGTGCATTGGTCGCATAATCCGGATGATCGCCCAAGGCCGCCAGACCCAAAAGCCCGCAAAACTGCCGATACTGCCCGTCATTGCCGCTGGCCACGATGATATGCCCATCGAGACAGTCAAAGACCTGATAGGGCACGATATTGGGGTGCGCATTGCCCAGACGTTGCGGTGCTTTGTCTGTCACCAGATAGTTCATCGCCTGATTGGTCATCACGGCCGTGGCCACATCCATCAGGGCCATATCGATATGCTGGCCCTTGCCGGTCGTCTGGCGCTGATGCACCGCCGCCAGAATGCCGGTGCAGGCATAGATGCCGGTAAAGATATCCGTAACAGCGACGCCAACCTTTTGCGGCTGCCCATCCGGTTCGCCGGTGACAGACATAAGCCCGGACATGCCTTGGATGATGTAATCATAGCCCGCGCGTTTCGCATAAGGGCCATCCTGCCCGAACCCCGTGATCGAACAATAGATCAGGCGGGGGTTTTCTGCGGCAAGGCTCGGATAATCCAGCCCGTATTTGGCAAGCCCGCCCACCTTGAAATTCTCGATCAGGATATCCGCATCGGCAACCAGACGCTTGACCTGTGCTTGTCCTTCGGGCGTGTGGAAATCAATGACCACCGATTTCTTGCCGCGATTGCAGCAATGGAAATAGGCGGCACTGGTTTCGCCGTCATGATCCACAAAGGGCGGGCCCCACTGGCGGGTGTCATCGCCTTGGGGGCTCTCGATCTTGATGACCTCGGCCCCCAGATCGGCAAGTGTCTGGCCTGCCATCGGGCCCGCAAGAATGCGGGCCAGTTCGATAACTTTCAGGCCCGCGAGTGGCTGCATATTATGACTTTCGGTTCAGCCACGGGCCGGATTAGCCCAGCTTACCATCAAGAATACCAGCAAATTCATCATAGGCCATGTTTGAATATTTGGTGCCGTCGATCAGGAAACTTGGCGTTCCGGTGATGTTGTCCCGGTCCGCATTTTCCTGATACCACGTAAAGAGCGCCTCTGCCTTTGCTGCATCCGAGAGAGTGGCATCCAGATCGGCATCTGTCAGCCCCGCCGTCTTTGCCAGTGTGCGCAGGTCTTGCACGATAGTCGCAGGATCACCGCTTGCCAGCCAGTTGCGCTGCTCTTCATAAAGCAAGCCCGAGAAATTGAAGAAAAATTCCGGATTGTTGTTGGTGCGTGCGATCATCGACGCCCAAAGGCCCGGACGATCAAAATAGACTTCACGGTAAACAAAACGGATGCGGCCCGTATCGATGTAGTTGGCTTTCAACAACGGGTACTGGGTGGCATGAAATGATGCGCAATGCGGGCAAGTGTAAGAGGCGTATTCGACCACCTCGACCGCTGCATCGGGGTCGCCCTGCACCATTTCGATCACTTCAGGCGCTGCGCCATCCGTACTTTGGGCAAAGGCCGCACCGGGCAACAATCCGGTCTGCGTGTCTGGCCGTGTGAGTGTCCAGCCTGCGCCAAGAGCAACAAGTGCGCCGCCGCCTGCGGCCAAAAGAGTTCTGCGTTCCATATCTACCTCTGATCAGCTTTTCTGTTTTGCGAGGACATTGGCCCCAAGCGCAGTAAGCGCCTGACGCAAGTCCTGACTTTGTATATCTTCAGATAAGGCTTTTGCCGCCATTGTCACCGCTGGGTCCAGCGCTTTGTGTTCCTTGGGGGCCGGCGCAAAGGCCACGCGCCCTTCGGCAAAACCCGTGGGCGCGGTTTGCGTGATACGCACCCGCGAAATGGCGCGGTAGCCATAGCAGGCATTTACCTTTTCGCGGATCTGTTCCTTTTGCATTTCAAGCATTGGGGCCTGCGCCCCTGTGGTCAGCAGGGTCAGCGTCGCACCCATCCCGCCTTTGGAATAGCTCACGTTCACCGGCGTCGCGATCCGTGCTGTCCCCTCGCCTACCACCTCGGCCCAATGGGTCAGCAGGCGGGTCACGGCAAAGCCTCGCTCTTCGCTGGCTTTGCGAATACTGGTTTGCATCAACGTCGCCGCACGGGAAAATCCGCGCGTGGTGCTGGTGTGGCGTGGCGCTTTCATATCTAAGCCCTACTCTATGACGGATAACGCGCCAAGTCTGCGCAACACAAAGCTACGGAAAATAAACATTGCGTGACCTCAGCTCAGAGCTTTTGGCGTGGTATGACCGCAACGCACGCGACATGCCGTGGCGCACATCCCCCGCGGACCGCAAAGCGGGGGTGCTGCCGGACCCCTATGCGGTCTGGATGTCCGAAGTGATGTTGCAGCAAACAACGGTCGCCGCCGTGCGTGATTATCATCGCAAGTTCCTTTGCCTCTGGCCCACGGTCCGTCATCTGGCGGCGGCAGAAGATGCCGATGTCATGGCCGCTTGGGCGGGCCTTGGGTACTATGCCCGCGCCCGCAACCTGCTGAAATGCGCCCGCGCGGTCGTGGCAGATCATGGTGGCGTGTTTCCCGATACCTATGACGCGTTGCTGACCCTGCCGGGGATCGGCCCATATACGGCTGCCGCAATATCGGCTATCGCTTTTGACCGGCCTGAAACCGTAGTGGACGGCAATGTCGAACGGGTCATCGCACGGCTATACGATATTCATGCGCCTTTGCCGGGGGCCAAAGGGGAACTGACCGCCCTTGCCCACGATCTGACACCAGATGCGCGGCCCGGTGACTATGCCCAAGCGGTGATGGACCTCGGGGCAACGATCTGCACCCCGCGAAACCCCGCCTGCGGGATCTGCCCGTGGCGCGATCCTTGCGCCGCGCGGCGTGCAGGCACTGCGCCCCAATTGCCCAAGAAAACCCCGAAGAAAGCCACACCCACAAGGCACGGCATCGCCTATGTTGCCCGTCGCGCCGATGGCGCATGGCTTTTGGAAACGCGCCCCGAAAGCGGGCTTTTGGGGGGCATGCTGGGCTGGCCGGGGTCGGAGTGGTCCGATGCCCCCGAACCAGCACCACCGCTGGAGACAGATTGGGAATTCTTGGGCGAAGAGGCGCGCCATACCTTCACCCATTTTCACCTACGCCTGCAGATCATGGTCGCACGGGTGGCAGATGACGCAGAACCGACACGCGGGCAATTCATACCGGCACAAGACTTCAGCCCTGCCGCCCTGCCGACCGCAATGCGCAAGGTCTTTGACCTTGCCATTGTGACGCTGCGCGATGATTGAGCTTGGACTTGAAGCCGCATAACATCATTCCATCGCGACAAAACGATGGAGACAGTAAGTGACTGTTGCACCTGATACGCCAAAGATTGCAGGGCTTGGCGCGGCGCTGCCGTTTTGGCTTTCGCTGGGTTTGATCCCTGTGGCCATTCTTGCCGCTGTGCAAGGGGGATGGATGATCGCACTCTTGCCGCTGTCAACTTGGTACCTTTTTGGCGGTCTCGATTTTGTCTTGGGGCAG
>CAYGMX010000325.1:0-3955 GCA_964351055.1 uncultured Loktanella sp.
ACAGAAGGTCCGGTGGTGTGGCCGCTCTTGCAAGTTCTGCAACAATTTCCGTCAGCGATGTTACAGACGTCTGGTTCTCGCCTAAACGCCGCGCGGTCACGGTCCGTTCCTCGACTTCGCGCGCACCCAGCGCCAGAATGACAGGCACCTTGCCGACCGAATGTTCACGGACCTTGAAGTTGATCTTTTCGTTGCGCAGATCGGCCTCTGCCCGCACACCCGCCGCCTTCAGTGCGGCAACCACCTCGACAGCGTAGTCATCGGCATCCGATACGATGGTCGCGACGACAACCTGACGCGGGGCCAGCCAGAACGGCAGCTTGCCTGCGTGTTCTTCAATCAAGATGCCGATGAACCGCTCGAACGATCCCAGCGTTGCACGGTGCAGCATGACGGGGCGGTGTTTCGCGCCATCCTCGCCAATATAGGTCGCATCCAAGCGTTCAGGCAGGACAAAGTCCACCTGATGGGTGCCACATTGCCAGTCACGGCCAATGGCATCGGTCAGGACGAACTCCAGCTTGGGACCATAGAACGCCCCTTCGCCGGGGTTTAACTCGGGCTCGATCCCTGCGGCTCGAGTGGCGGCCAGAAGGGCGGCCTCGGCCTTGTCCCAGACTTCATCGGACCCAGCGCGCTTTTCAGGGCGATCTGAAAACTTCACTTTGAAGTTCTCGAAACCGAGGTCTCTATAGACGCCGCTCAGGAAACTGATGAATTCCGCTGTCTCGGCTTCGATCTGGCTTTCGCGGCAGAAGATGTGCCCGTCATCCTGCGTAAAGCCGCGCACGCGCATGATCCCGTGCAAAGCGCCCGAAGGTTCATAGCGGTTGCAAGACCCGAATTCAGCCATACGCAGCGGCAGTTCGCGGTACGACTTCAAACCCTGGTTGAAGATCTGCACATGGCAGGGGCAGTTCATCGGTTTCAGCGCGTTGACTGATTTTTCGCGGGCGTGTTCTTCGTCCACCTCGACGATGAACATATGGTCTTGATACTTTTCCCAATGCCCCGAGGCTTCCCACAACTTGCGGTCCACGACCTGCGGTGTGTTCACCTCGACATAGCCGCCCTTGCGCTGTTTGCGGCGCATGTAGTCTTGCAGTTCGGTGTAAACGGTCCATCCGTTCGGGTGCCAGAACACCTGACCGGGGGCTTCTTCCTGCATGTGGAACAGGTCCATCTCGCGGCCCAGTTTGCGGTGGTCGCGTTTGGCGGCTTCTTCCAGCATGAGCAGGTGGGCCTTGAGGGCCTCCTTGTTCGTAAAGGCGGTCCCATAGATGCGTTGCAGCATCGCGCGATCACTGTCGCCGCGCCAATAGGCGCCGGCAATCGACATCAGCTTGAAGGCATCGGCGGGCACTTGGCCCGTGTTCTGCAAATGCGGGCCTCGGCACAGGTCTTGCCAGTCGCCATGCCAATACATGCGCAGCGGTTCATTGCCGGGGATGCTTTCGATCAGTTCGACCTTATAAGGCTCGCCGCGATCCTTGTAATACTGGATTGCCACGTCACGGTCCCAGATTTCGGTGCGGACGTCATCGCGTTTGTTGATGATCTCTTTCATCTTCTTTTCGATGGCACCAAGGTCTTCGGGCGTGAAAGGTTCCTTGCGGTCGAAATCATAGTACCAGCCATCCTTGATGACGGGGCCTATGGTGACTTGGGTCTCGGGCCAGATTTCCTGCACGGCGCGCGCCATGATATGCGCAAGGTCGTGGCGGACCAGTTCCAGCGCGGGCGCTTCATCTTTCATTGTGTTGATGGCAATGGCGGCATCGGCTGTGATCGGCCATTGCAGGTCCCAGTGCTGGCCGTCGACTGTGGCGGAAATCGCCTTTTTGCGCAGCGAGGGCGAAATATCTGTCGCCACATCGGCAGCGGTCACGCCTGCGTCGTATGTGCGGCTATTGCCATCGGGAAAGGTCAGGGAAATCTGTGCCATCTTGGGGCAAGCTCCTCGTCAGTTTGGCGCCCACGGAACGCCCGGTTGCGGGTTATATGTGCGGGCTCAATGACGGGATGAGCGGAAATGGTCAAGAGCGATGCGTCCGGCTCATGATCTGTATGCATAGATATACGTTGACTGCGACACACGGTGCGGTAAAACCGACCTTAGTTTCCGATGCGAAACCTAGATGTAGGGGAATTCATATGCCAAGCTACAACCGTTCTTTTGATCTCAGCATCAGCGATGTGGACATGATCGAAGAAGCGCTGCGCGCGCGTGGCCGCGAGCTGTCGCGGATGCGTCTGGCTTTGACCGAAGAAAACCCCGCACATCTTGAATCGATCAAGGTGATCGAGCAAGACCAGCGCGAGAACGAGGAACTTCTGGGGCGTCTGCACGACCAGAAGATTTTCTATCGTCCGAAAAAAGCGATCTACGTGGGTGGGTGACCCTTACGCCTAAAAGGTGGCTCGGTGCGGCACAGAGCTGAAAACTCTGTGCCTTTTTCGTTTCCGGATGCTCTATACGTCGCCCCGTCAGGCTTATGAGCGTTATGCTTGTTCAAGCAGATAAGCTCCGCCGAAATGCGCGGGTTTTCCCGTTTCAAGCCATGTCTTGAGACCTGCAAGGCTACGTACCCAGCCATCAGCGGTGCCGTCCGATGGATCGTTGTTCAAATCCTCATGCACCACGGTCAGGCAGCAAAAGTCACCTTCAACGGCGATTTCGTAAGTGATCCGCGAAGGCGGTGCATCGGGTGCCCATGTCGGCTCGAATGATGTGACAAGCCGCGTTTTTGGTGTCACTTCGATATCTTTGGCATAAAGGGTCACTGTCCCGTCCGGCATCATGTAGGTGACTTTGTCATCGACCCGCTGGGCAGTTTGTTCCAGAAAATCGTAATGCTGAAAGGCGTCAGCGTCGGTCAGCGCGTCCCATAGCGCGTCTTGTGTGCAGCGGATATAGGTTTGCATCATGAATTTGGGCTTGTCGGTCATAGTCAAACTCCTTCTGTCAGATTAGATGGCGACCCGCAGCGCGGAACCGGTTTCAAGGTAGGTTTTCAGCGATGCCGCCAGACGTGCCCAGCCTTCGGCAAAACCCTCCTGACCGGGGGCGATGTTGTAGTGTTCAATCGTCAGCTTGCACATCTCGCCTTGGGGTTCGATCAGATAGACCATGTGGCTGGATGGTGCGTCTGGACCCATGAACAACGGGTCGAATGTCATCGCAATCCGGCTTTTGGGGTCCATTGCCGTGGTGACTTGCCGCAGCATGGCATTGCCGTTGGGCAAAATGTAATGCGTCGCAGCGTCGACAACGGCATCCCCCTGCACCACATCGCAGGCAAAGTGATAGGCCGCCATTTCGTCGGCCTTGGTCAGGGCGGACCAGAGTGCGTCCTGGGTGCAGCGGATGAACGTCTGCATCATGAAATCGGGTTTTCCCATGTCAGTGTCTCTTTCCAGTTTTGTTTTCAGTTCCGTCAGCGCACGGGCTTGGCGTTGCAAGAAAGGTGCGGCCCATCGGTCCATCATCTCCTGCAATGGCAGGACATTGAGGTAATGATATTTGAACCTTCCAACCTTGCGCGTGACGATCAGTTTGGCGTCTTCAAGGACTTTTAGATGTTTCATGACGCCGAAACGGGACATCGCCAGTACCTCTTCAAGGTCGCTAAGCGTTTGGCCATCGCGCTTGCGCAGGCTGTCGAGCAGGTCACGGCGGGCAGGGTCGCCAAGGGCTTTGAAAATCATATCCATAGAATCACTTATACGTTACTATTTAGTAACGTGACAATAGGGTAACGTGAATATGCTTGCGGATCGACCCCCGCTGTGATGCATTAACCTGATGGAAAACAGCACCCAAACCCCCACATTTGTAACCCCGCAGGGCCGCCGGCTTGCCTATCACCTGACTGACGGCACCGGCCCCGTCATCGTTTTCCTGGGCGGGTTCAATTCGGACATGGGCGGGACGAAAGCCGTTCATCTGGAGCAA
>CAYGMX010000326.1:0-3949 GCA_964351055.1 uncultured Loktanella sp.
ATGTTCATTTGTGCTAGTCCAACAAATCGACTTGGTCGATCAGATTAGGGTCAAACTGCCCGTCTTCCGGTTCTACGATGGTTTGTGCAGCGGCTAATTCCTCAAGGCGCGCCGTAATTGCGGCTTCCTGAAGCTCGGCCGTGATTTCGCGGCGCAAGTCTTCAAGCGTCGGTTGCGGTTGGACCCGCTTTTCCAGCAAGGTTGCGACATGCCATCCAAACTGGGTTTCGAAGGGTGCACTAACGGCACCAACGTCAAGCGATGTGATCTGGTCTTCGAAGGCTGGCACCATGGCACCTTTGCCGAACCAGCCAAGGTTGCCACCATTCGGGCCTGTCGGACCGGTGGAAACATCGCGGGCGACATCTGCAAAGGCTGCGCCACCATCGATGCGTTCTTTGGCTGCGGCAGCTTCTTCTTCTGTTTCAACAAGCAAGTGGGCTGCGTTGAATTCTTCAACGTCCACGGCATCGGCAAAGCGCGCATCATAAGCGGCCTGAATATCGGCCTCGGTGATCGAGGTCTCGGCGAGTTCGGTAATCACCTGCGCCGCCATCAGTGAACGACGCTCGTTGTTCAGCGTGTATGCGACGACTGCTGGCGTTTCGGTCAGCACATCAGCAAGAAGCTGCTGCTGGATCAATTGGTCGATAATCCCGTTGAACAGCACGTCATTCGGGAACTGTGCAAATTGCGGCGGCAATTGCGTGCGCGCAATAATTACCTCGCCCATGGTGATTTCAGTATCACCAACCTTTGCCACGACCGTTTCTGCCGTCACGTCTTGGGCGGTGGCACCGCTGGATAGCAGTGCGGTAATGGTTGCGGCACCCAAAAATGTTACATGTTTCAGCATTTAACGTTCCCTTTATAAGCCGCGAATGTTCGCGGCGTTGACACTGTAGAGGCGGCCCCTTACATCCCATGAATGCCTCGAGGAGGCCTAAAGTTGCATAACCTTGGCCCTTTCTAAGTGGCAGGCGACGCGCCTACAAGCAACCTCCTCTCAAATAGATGTCAGACAGGTGCGCGCGCACCGCCGGAGAGAATATGCTGGGTTTCGGAACGATTGCCAAAAAGGTGTTTGGCACTGCGAACGACCGCAAAGTGAAAGCCGCCCGTCCGTTGGTCGACAAGATCAACGCATTGGAGCCGGAGTTCGCGGCACTGACCGATGAAGGTATCAAGGAAAAGACAGAAGATCTGGCCAAGCGGGCAATGGGTGGTGAGAGCCTTGATGATCTCTTGCCTGAAGCCTTTGCCAACTGTCGCGAGGCGGCGAAACGTGCGCTGGGCCTGCGCGCGTTCGATACCCAGCTCAAGGGTGGCATCTTTCTGCATCAGGGCAATATTGCTGAGATGAAGACCGGCGAGGGCAAGACCCTTGTTGCGACCTTCCCCGCCTATCTGAACGCGCTCACCGGCAAGGGTGTCCATATCGTGACCGTCAACGATTATCTGGCCCGCCGCGACGCGGAATGGATGAGCAAGGTTTATAGCGCACTTGGCCTGACAACCGGTGTTGTCGTCCCGCAGCAGCCTGATGACGAAAAGAAGGCCGCCTATGCCTGCGACGTGACTTATGCCACCAACAACGAACTGGGCTTTGACTATCTGCGCGACAACATGAAATCCGATCTGGACCAGATCTATCAGCGCTACCACAATTTTGCGATTGTCGACGAGGTGGACAGTATCCTGATCGACGAGGCGCGCACCCCGCTGATTATCTCGGGGCCTGCGCAGGACCGCAGCGAGATGTACGCGACGATCGACAAGATCGTGCCGAATATATCCGAAGAGCATTTCACGCTGGATGAAAAAACCCGTCAGGTGACATTCACCGACGAAGGCAACGACTTTCTCGAAGAAAAGCTGAGCGAGGCCGGCCTGCTTCCTGAAGGGCAGACGCTCTATGATCCCGAAAGCGCCACATTGGTCCACCACGTCAATCAGGCGTTGCGGGCCCACAAGCTGTTTACCAAAGACAAAGACTATATTGTGCGCGACAACGAGGTCGTGTTGATCGACGAATTCACGGGCCGGATGATGACAGGCCGCCGTCTGTCTGATGGTCTTCATCAGGCAATCGAGGCGAAAGAAGGCTGTGCGATCAAGCCTGAAAACGTGACCTTGGCATCCGTCACATTCCAGAACTATTTCAGGCTTTACGACAAGCTGGGCGGCATGACGGGCACAGCCGCGACCGAGGCCGAGGAATTCCGCGAAATCTATAATCTTGGCGTTGTCGAGGTTCCGACCAACCGGCCCATCGCCCGTGTGGACGAGGACGATCAGGTTTACCGGACGGCACGCGAGAAATATGCGGGCATCGTCGCAGAGATCAAGGATGCGCATGCAAAGGGCCAACCTATCCTTGTGGGCACAACATCAATCGAAAAATCCGAACAACTGGCAGAGATGCTCAAGGCCGAGGGAATCACTTTCAACATCCTCAACGCGCGTCAGCATGAACAGGAAGCGCAGATTGTGGCCGATGCGGGCAAGCTGAATGCTGTGACCATCGCGACAAACATGGCCGGACGCGGGACGGACATCCAGCTTGGCGGCAACGTCGAAATGCGTGTGCTGCAAGCCTTGGCCGAAGACCCGCAAACAGACCCCGAAGCGCTGCGCCAGAAGATCGAAGCGGAAGTTGCCGATGAGAAGGAACAGGTCAAGGCCGCAGGCGGCTTGTTCGTTCTGGCGACCGAAAGGCATGAAAGCCGCAGGATCGACAACCAGTTGCGTGGCCGCTCCGGCCGTCAGGGAGACCCGGGCCGGTCAGCCTTCTTTTTGTCGTTGGAAGATGACCTGATGCGAATTTTCGGATCGGACCGGTTGGAAAAAGTCCTGTCCGGTTTGGGCATGAAAGAGGGCGAAGCGATTATTCACCCTTGGGTGAACAAGTCGCTTGAACGGGCGCAAGCCAAGGTCGAAAGTCGCAACTTTGATATTCGCAAACAGCTCCTGAAATTCGATGACGTGATGAACGAGCAGCGCAAGGTGATCTTTTCCCAGCGTCGCGATATTATGGAAGCAAAGGACCTTTCAGAGGTCACAAAGGACATGCGCGATCAGGTGATCGACGACCTTGTCGATCAGTATATGCCGCCAAAAACATATGCAGATCAATGGGATACAGAGGGCCTCTATGCTGCTGTAATCGAACACTTGGGTATCGATGTGCCTGTCATGGCATGGGCGGACGAAGAAGGCGTTGATGATGATGAAATCCGCGAGCGGCTTGAGCAGGCGGCGGATGCATTCATTGAAGAAAAGGCGCAGGCCTTTGGTGACGAGACAATGCGCAGCGTTGAAAAGCAGATCCTTCTGCAGACAATTGATGCGAAGTGGCGCGAACATCTCTTGACGCTCGAGCACTTACGCTCTGTTGTCGGTTTTCGGAGTTACGCGCAGCGTGACCCGCTGAACGAGTACAAGACCGAGGGCTTCCAACTGTTTGAAAGCATGCTGGATGGTTTGCGAACAGATGTCACAAAGAAGCTGTCACAGATCCGGCCGATGTCAAAAGAGGAACAGGAACGGATGATCGCGCAAATCCGCCAGCAACAGCAGGCAGCGGCGCAGGCCGCGGCCGCCGCTGCTGCGGTACCTGCCGCGCCCGCGCCGACCGCTGATGCACGCGAAGGTTTTGATGAAAACAACCCCGAGACATGGGGCAATCCGGGCCGCAACGATCTTTGCCCCTGTGGGTCGGGTAAGAAATTCAAGCATTGCCATGGGCGGCTTGCCTGATTTTCGCCATAATTGAGACATCCTAAGACCCCTGCCGCGTCCCGTTCATGTCACCGTGACCCAATATAGATCTTCAGTGTAATGGGTTGCAGCAAGGGATGGGGATGTCTCGCTTCAAGACTGCCAAGACGATCTTGTCGACAATGACCATCGCTGTTGCGGTGGGCTTTGTCGTGCAATACGGCGAGAC
>CAYGMX010000327.1:0-3938 GCA_964351055.1 uncultured Loktanella sp.
CTGCGGCACGGCGTATACGGTGTTCCGCGGCCGGGATCATCGCGGCATAGGCCGCAATGCCCGCCTCGCGATCCATCGGTGCAGGCCACGGGTATGGGGGTGGCGCAAGCGGAGCGGGGTAGACCGCAAGGGTCTGGTCTTTGAAAGCGAGCTTCAGATCCCTTTGCAGGTTGCGGGCATTGACCGGATGGCGCGACGGGCGGTACGCGCCATCATCCTCCATCTCCAGATCCCACCACCATTTCTTGACGGGGTTGATAGACCCTTTGCCCAGCTTGTCATCCAGTGCCGCCAGCGCCTTGGCCGCCTGCGGCACAGTCATCGCAAGCTTGCGAAACGGCGCTTCGGCAAACAGCCCTTCAAGGTTCCACGGGCAGGTCTTCATGCAGCGCCCACACATCGCGCCATTCTTCTGGCTGACGCGGTAGGTGGTGCATTTCTGGCTGTCGGATTTCCAGATCTCGTATCCGTTGAACATCAGCTTCGGCCCTGCGGTGATGGCCCCAGAAGGACATTCGCGGGCACATTTGTTGCAGGCTTCGCAGAACTTTTGCAGGCCAAAGTCGATGGGCCTGTCATGGGTCATCGGCATATTGGTCGTGACAACACCGGATTTCAGGCGGGGGCCAAGGAAGGGGTTCAGGATTACCTCACCAATGCGGCTGACCTCGCCCAACCCCGACAGCAGCAGCAAGGGCGGGTGCAAGACCTCGTCGTCCATCACCGAATGGACGCGGGCGGTGTAGCCCAGATTACGCAGGTGCTGCGCCAGCACGCCACCCAGCAGGGAAAACCGCAGATAGGCCCGCATGGATTGCGCGCAGGCGATCCAGTCATCCCCTGATGCGCCTTCCATCGTTTCATGGCCCTGGTCGATGATCATTGAAATGGCGTTTTCGTGGTAAGGTGTAATGGGCGCACCCGCAGCATCATGGCTGTAGTAAGCCCAATCAGGGCAGGCCGTCAGACCGACCGCATCCACACCAAGGAAGTAAAGCGCGGCCTTGATGTTGTCGGCGTTCCTTTCGGGGGTATCCCGCGTCTTTTGCGCTGCCGCTTCGCCGTCTTGCAGCAGCACAAAGGCCCCAAGCGATGGCCGGAACGCAAAGGCGGCCGCCGATTTGCGCACGTAGTTGCCGTTCTTGGTAGCCTCCTGCACCTGTTTGCCCATATCCCCGAACAGGCCCCTTACAAACATATTCGCCCGCTTCGGAACGCGGGCCACATTGGGGCGGTCGATATAGGTGGTCGGGTCTTCCACCCGTTTGAGCGATTCAAAGGGATGCGGGCCAGAAGCAAAATCACGTTTGGCAAAAGGGTCGCGGGTGCGGGCGGATTTGGCGTGGGTGCCAAGGCCGGTTCGGTAGCTGGCCGGTGGTTTCTGGCCCGGTGCAAGGGGCCGATCCGGGGTCATGGCAAGGGTCGTGGTGATGGCGGCAAGCCCATAGCGGTCGCCGGTAAAAGGGTTGGTCAGAAGGCCGTCTTCGTTTGCCACCAACCCTGCCTGCAAGGCCAATGCGCCCAGATGCACATCGGACGCGGCCATGGAGTGCGCACGCGCCTCGAACCCCAGCGTGCGCAGGTAGCTGGCCAATGTCACCGCTGTTTCCATCCCCCGCAGACAGGCCCGTTGCGGTAGCGCGTCCTTGATCCATGCCGCCCCCGGCTCGTCAGCCTTTGGGTCGCGGGGATGATCGTAAAGAAAGACAAGCGCATGGGTGTGATGGCGGCAGTCCACAGGGGGCAGGGCCATGCTGTCGCGCAGGCCCGCCATGATCACATCTATTCCTGCGGCCAGTGTCTTGGGCTGCATGGTGCGCAGCTTGTCGGCCAGCCGGTCCACATCGGGGTTGGCGATGGGCACATCCAGCCAAGCGGCGTCAGGAATGTCGCAAGCACCGACCATCGCGGCGTCGCAATAATAGCCAAAGGCCTTGAGGTGATTGGCCCGTTCGGTCTGATCGTCGGGGATTTCGGCCAGCTCGCGTTTGACCATCCCGTCACGGGTGGCATCCAGCATCGCCTGATAGTCCTGCATGGCATTCACGATGCTGGCAGGGTCGTCGGGCCTGCGGAACGACAGCCCCTCCATAGGCGGCAATCCTGCCAGATCGACATGGGGCGTCCGCCGCAACGCCTCGAGCGGGAACGGGCCAAGGTGCATCGGGCGGGCACGGTAAGAACGAAGCTTCAACATGGTGATTGACACCGTCTTGCGGGCAGGGTCCGGTGTCAATGCGCCACAGACGAGGGACCGCATGATCAAAGGTATCATCTTCGACAAGGACGGGACCTTGTTCGACTTCAACGCAACATGGGGTGCATGGGCACGAGGGATGCTGGAGGCGGAAACAGGCGGCGACCCGGTGCAGTTTGCGGCCCTCGCAACGGCGCTGGGATATGACGCGGCGAACAACCGGTTCCAACAAGGCAGTATCGTCATCGCCTCGACCGTGGGCGAGGTCGCCGATGTGATCATGCAAGTGATCGCGGAGCAGGACAAAGCGGCGTTACTGGCGCGGATGAATGCGGGGGCAGCGCAAGTGGGGCAGGTCGAAGCAGTGCCGCTGGCACCATATTTTCAAGACCTGCGCGCTTTGGGTTTGAAGCTTGGCATCGCCACCAATGACGCCGAAGCCCCCGCACGGCGGCACCTGCAAAGGGCAGGCGTGATCGCGCATCTGGATTTCATCGCAGGCTATGACAGCGGATATGGCGGCAAGCCTGCGCCGGGACAGTTGCTGGCCTTTTGCGCGCAGACAGGGCTGGGGGCGGGCGAATGCGTCATGGTCGGCGACAGTACCCATGACCTGCAGGCAGGGCAGGCGGCGGGGATGCGCACGATCGGTGTTTTGACCGGCCCCGCGCCGCATGCCGAACTGGCCCCTTTTGCAGATATCGTTTTGCCCACGATTGCGGATATTCCCGACTGGCTCAAATCAGAAAAATTGCTCTAACAACAATACCGACACGATTTGTCGGATTCCCTGCATCGCGTGAGGCGGTCCTTTGTCATGCTCTGCTTAATCTCTGAAGGATGCACATATGGCAGACATCGGCAAAATACGAAAACGTGGTGGCGGGCGGGCAGGAAACGCGACGCGGCGTGGGACGGCAACGATTGAGCAGATGCCATGGCGTTTGCCCGTCAACACCGACCGTCCTACCGAACCCCTGAGCGCCGAGGGCGTACAGGCCATCCATGATGGCGCGATGCGTATTCTGGAAGAAATCGGAATCGAGTTTCTGAACGAAGAGGCGCTGGAGCTTTTCAAACAGGCAGGCTGCACCGTCAACGGCACTAACGTGCGGATGGGTCGCGACTGGGTCATGGAAATGCTGGCCCATGCGCCCGCGCAATTTGACATCACGCCGCGCAATCCGGACAAGAAGATCACTATTGGTGGCAATCACATTCTGTTCGGGAATGTGTCGTCGCCGCCGAACTACTACGATCTTGAAATCGGCAAAAAGGTCTCCGGCACCCGTGCGCAATGTGCAAACCTGCTGCGGTTGACCCAGTATTTCAACTGCATTCACTTCGCGGGCGGTTATCCGGTCGAACCTGTGGATGTGCATGCCTCGGTCCGGCATCTGGACGTGGTCTACGACAAGATGACCCTTACCGATAAGGTCGCGCACGCCTATTCACTTGGCAAGGAGCGGGTCGAGGATGTGATGGAGATGGTGCGCATCGCGGGCGGGATGACCGAAGAGGAATTCGCGTCCAAGCCGCATATGTACACCAACATCAACTCGACCTCGCCGCTCAAGCATGACGTGCCGATGATCGACGGCTGCCTGCGTTGCGTGCGGCGCGGGCAGGCGGTTGTTGTTACGCCCTTTACGCTGGCAGGGGCGATGGCACCTGTGACAATGTCGGGGGCAGTAACACTCTCGATTGCTGAGGCGGTGAGCGCGATCGCACTGTTTCAATA
>CAYGMX010000328.1:0-3937 GCA_964351055.1 uncultured Loktanella sp.
GTTGATGACGGCAAAGCCACCATTGTCCAGCACAAGGACAATCATCTTTTTCTGCGTTAAAACAGATGAATAGATATCGGAGTTCATCAAAAGATAAGACCCGTCACCGGTAAAGACGATGGTATCGGCTTCCGGCTCGGCCTCGGATTGCGCGATACGCGCACCCCAGCCGCCTGCAATTTCGTATCCCATGCAGGAAAACCCGAATTCCACATCGACTGTTCCGATATCCAGCGTGCGCCAGTTGGCCGTCACTTCGGCGGGCAACCCGCCAGCGGCCGCGACAACACGGTCGCGTGGATCACACAAGGCATTCACGATGCCGATCGCCTGCGCATAGGAATTCGGGCGATTGCCGGGGCGCACGTTTTCGGCGACATAGGCATCCCATTTCCTGCGTTCGTCCTGCGCAAAGGCCGTCCAGCTTGCGGGCGTTTGGTAACCAGCCATCGCCGCCTCCAAAAGTTGCAGGCCCCGCTTGGCATCGCCCACAACCGGCAAGGATTGATGCTTGCCTGCGTCATGGCGGGCCGCATTCAGCGAGATAAACCGCGCGTCCTTGGCGAATGCGGTCCATGATCCGGTCGTGAAATCCTGCAAACGTGAACCCACAGAGAGGATCACATCCGCCGCTTCGGCCACAGCATTGGCGCTATCTGATCCGGTCACCCCGACAGGGCCGATATTGAGCGCATGGTCATTGCGCAGATTGGCGCGCCCTGCGATCGTTTCGATCACGGGAATCTGGTGGGTTTCGGCAAAGCGGGTCAGCTCTGCAACAGCCCCGGAATACTGCACGCCGCCACCTGCGATAATGACGGGCCGCTTGGCTGATTTCAAAAGGCCGACCGCATCGGCGATCTCGTCTGCATCGGGGGCAATTCTGCGGATCCGGTGGGTTTTCTCTGCAAAAAAGCTGACCGGATAGTCGTAGGCCCAGCCTTGCACATCCTGCGGCAAGGCCAAGAACGCAGGTCCGCAATCGGCAGGGTCAAGCATGGTGGCAAGGGCCGCCGGTAAGGTCTGGATCACTTGCGCGGGGTGCGTGATGCGATCCCAATAGCGCGTGACCGCCTGAAAGGCGTCATTCAGGCCCAAGGCAGGATTGTTGAAATGCTCGAGTTGTTGAAGCACCGGATCGGGCAGGCGGGTCAGAAAGGTATCACCGCAAAGCATCAACACGGGCAGACGATTGGCATGGGCCAAGGCCGCCGCAGTCAGCAGATTGGCCGTGCCCGGCCCGGCAGAGGCGGTGCAGAACATGAACCGGCGGCGCAAGTGGTACTTGGCATAGGCTGCGGCGGCAAAACCCATGCTTTGTTCGTTCTGGCCGCGATAAAGGGGCAGGGTGTCTTTGTGGTCATAAAGCGCTTCGCCAAGGCATGTGACGTTGCCATGCCCGAAAATGCCGAAGCCGCCACCGCAAAGCCGCCGCCGTGTCCCGTCAATTTCGATAAACTGGGCGTTGAGGTACCGGATAATGGCCTGTGCCGTTGTTAAACGGACGGTGTGATCACCCATCAGAAATGTCCTCCCACTGTAGCCGCGATTTGTGCCGTGCTGGCGCTATCGTGCTTGACGGTCTTATTGATTTAAAGATACGCGTGTTGCAACCGGTTGCAATCGGTTTTTTCGGGAGGAGCGCGGATGCAAGAGATCGGGATAGGGATCATCGGCGGGGGCTATATGGGCAAAGCGCATGCCGTGGCCCATGCCGCTGTCGGGGCGGTGTTCAACACCCGCCTGCGCCCAAGGCTCGAAATGGTGGCGGCCTCTTCGATGACATCGGCAGAACGCTATCGCGATGCGTTCGGGTTCGCCCGCGCCGCAAAGGATTGGGAGACGCTGGTGCGCGACCCATTGGTCGAGGCTGTTGTTATCGCCGCGCCGCAGTCCACCCATCGCGCTGCCGCTGAACTGGCGTTTTCATTAGGCAAACCGGTGTTTTGCGAAAAGCCGCTGGGGGCTTCGGTGGCCGACGCAGAAGCGATGGCTGACGCAGCACAGCGCAGCGGTGTCGTGAACATGATCGGCTTCAACTACATCCGCACACCCGCATCACAATTCGCCCGCCAACTGATCGCGCAAGGTGCATTGGGCCAGATCACCTGGTTTCGTGGAGAGCATACCGAGGATTTTCTTGCCGATCCCGACATCCCCGCCAATTGGCGCACCGATGGTGCGGCCAATGGCACGATGGGCGACCTTGCTCCGCATATGATCAACGCGGCCTTGGCCCTGCTGGGGCCGGTCGAATCCGTGATGGCCCAGATCGAGACTGTTCATCCGACACGCGGCGGTATTGCCGTAACCAATGACGACCAAGGCCAAATGATGTGCCGCTTTGCCAATGGCGCCATGGGGCATATGTTTTTCAGCCGTGTCGCGACTGGCCGCAAGATGGGCTATGCCTATGAAATTACAGGCACAAAAGGGGCGATCCGCTTTGATCAGGAAGACCAGAACGCGCTATGGCTTTACAAGGCCGAAGGGCCGGAGGCCGAGCGCGGTTTTCGCAAGATCCTGACCGGCCCCGCGCACCCCGATTACGCCCCGTTCTGTCAGGGGCCCGGACACGGCACAGGCTATCAGGACCAGATCATCATCGAAGCGCGCGACTTTCTGGAGGCAATTGCCGATGGCAGCCCGCGCTGGCCCACCTTTGCCGATGGTCTTGCCGTTTCGCGTGTCGTTGCGGCAGCCCGCCTTTCCCACACATCCGGGGTCTGGACCCCGGTTCAAAGCGCTTAAAGGAGACCCCGCGCGTGACAATCAGAATTGGTAATGCACCCTGTTCATGGGGTGTTGAATTTGCGAATGATCCCCGCAATCCCGCTTGGCGCGATGTCTTGCGCGAAAATGCGCAAGCGGGCTACAAGGGGATCGAGCTTGGCCCAGTGGGGTTCATGCCCGAAGACCCTGCGATCCTTGCCGATGCGCTGGCCGAATTTGAGCTGGAGCTGATTGGCGGCGTCGTTTTCCGCGCATTCCATGACCCCGCGCAATGGGACGATGTGCTGGACGGGGCGGTGCGGACCTGCAAGGCGCTGACGGCACATGGCGCCCAGCATCTGGTGCTGATCGATTCTATCTCGCCACGACGCGCACCCACGGCAGGGCGCAGCGACGCGGCCGCGCAGATGGACAAGGCCGAATGGACCGTGTTCCGCGACCGCTTTGCGCAGATCGCAAAGATGGGGACCGAGGATTACGGGCTGACCGTGGGCATCCACGCCCATGCCGCCGGCTTCATGGATTTCGAACCGGAACTGATCCGCCTGCTGGATGAGGTGGACGAAAAACACCTCAAAATCTGCTTTGACACCGGCCACCATTCCTATGCGGGTTTTGATCCGGTGTCCTTTATGGAACGCTACATTTCGCGGATCAGCTATATGCACTTCAAGGACATTGATCCGGTGGTAAAGGCCGATGTGATCGCCAGAAGCACCGGATTTTACGAGGCCTGCGGGCAGGGGATCTTTTGCAACCTTGGCGATGGCGATGTGGATTTCCCGCGCGTCCGCGAGATCCTGCTTGAGAACGGATTTGAAGGCTGGTGCACGGTGGAACAAGACTGCGATCCGACCTTGCCCGACACAGATGCGCTTGGCGATGCCAAGACCAACCGCGCCTATCTGCAATCAATCGGCTTTAACTAGGGAACCAGGACGATGGCAAAACTGAATTGGGGCATGATCGGGGGCGGCGAAGGCAGCCAGATCGGGCCTGCCCACCGTTTGGGCGCCTTGGCTGATGGCAATTTCAACTTTGCCGCAGGTGCGCTGGATGCGGACCCCGCCAAAGGGCGCGCCTATGCGCAATCACTGGGCGTGGTTGCAGATCGCGCCTATGGCGATTGGACCGAAATGCTGGCGGGCGAGCGCAACCGTGATGACAGGATCGACCTTGTGACCGTCGCGACACCGCACAATTC
>CAYGMX010000329.1:0-3934 GCA_964351055.1 uncultured Loktanella sp.
TGTCGACATCGGGCATTTCCCCGATTGGCGGACTCTATTTTGCGGCCTCCGGCGTCTGGGGCGAGGTGCTGATATTTGGCTTTTTCGTATTCGCCCTGTCGCGGTTGACCTTCAGCCGTGGGCTGATCGGAGAGCGTGAAAAAGGGCTGCGCCGTGACCCCGAGTTTATCACCGCCATTGTCCTGATCGGGACAGTGACAACGTTGTTGTTTCTGCGCCATTTCATCGGTGCGACGACCGAAGGCGCCAATGGCGCAACCTTTCAAGAGATTGTCTCTGCATTCTGGGGAACCTTGTTCACGGTCACGTCTTTCCTGACCACCACCGGATTCGAATCCTTTTTCTGGGTCGGGGCGACCGATTGGTCGGGCCTTAACACGCCGGGGTTGTTCCTGATCGGGATGGCGCTGATTGGCGGTGGCGTGGCGACAACCGCAGGCGGTGTCAAACTTTTGCGCATCTACGCGCTCTACCGGCACGGCGAACGTGAACAAGAAAGGCTATTGCACCCATCCTCGATCGGTGGCGGCGGCAGGGAGGCGCGGCGGATCCGCAAGCAGGGGGCATACATCTCTTGGGTCTTTTTTATGCTGTTCGCTCTCAGCATTGCGGCGGTGATGGTCATGCTTTCCCTGACCGGTGTCCAATTCGAAACCTCTGTCGTGCTTGCGGTCTCGGCTTTGTCCACCACGGGGCCGCTGGCGTCGGTTGCCGCGGAGACGCCGATTGCCTATTCAGGGATACCGGATGCGGCCAAGGTCATTCTTGCAGGGGCCATGGTGCTTGGACGTTTGGAAACGCTGGCCATAATTGCCCTGTTCAACCCCGAAATCTGGCAAAAATAGGGGCCGTGGGTGAAGTGTGTTTTTGGGGTGGAAACTATTGAAAGCCCACGACATACTGCGCGAGAGTACCACTGGGGGGCCGGTCCGCGGCCGCAAGAACAATAAGAAGGGTGTCGCAATGGCCGCCGATAAAGCGAATTTACAAGATGCATTTCTGAACCATGTCCGCAAGACGAAGGTTCCTGTGACAATTTTCTTGGTGAATGGGGTGAAGCTCCAAGGCGTTATCACGTGGTTCGACAGCTTTTGCGTGCTTTTGCGCCGCGACGGTCAATCGCAGCTTGTCTACAAGAGTGCTATTTCCACGATCATGCCTGCCCAGCCCATCAGCCTTTATGAAGGCGAAGAGTAACCTTGCTCGAACATGACCGCCCCGTCACACGGGCTTGGGTGCTGCACCCGGATCTGAAATCAGACCAAAGCCGCCGCGCGGCTGAACCGGCGTTGCAGGAAGGCGTGGCCTTGGCCGATGCTTTGCCGGGGCTCGAGGTTGTAGGGGCCACGATTGTGCGCTTGCCCAAGCGCCATCCCGGTAAATTGTTCGGCAAAGGAAAGATTGCCGAACTCAAGACCATCTTTCATGACGCCGAGGTCGAGCTTGTCCTGATTGACGGATCTGTCACGCCTGTGCAGCAGCGCAATCTTGAAAAAGACTGGGGTGTCAAACTGCTGGACCGTACCGGTCTGATTCTGGAAATCTTCAGCGACCGCGCGCGCACCTCTGAAGGTGTCTTGCAGGTCGAGATGGCGGCCTTGTCGTACCAGCGCACGCGCCTTGTCCGCGCCTGGACCCACCTTGAGCGCCAGCGCGGTGGTTTGGGCTTTGTCGGTGGACCGGGTGAAACCCAGATCGAGGCCGACCGCCGTGCCATTGATGACCAGCTTCTCCGGCTGCGCCGCCAACTGTCCAAGGTCGTGAAAACCCGTGAATTGCACCGCGCGGCCCGCGCCAAGGTGCCGTTCCCGATTGTCGCTTTGGTGGGCTATACCAACGCGGGCAAATCAACGCTGTTCAACCGGCTGACCGGTGCGGATGTCTTTGCCAAGGACATGCTGTTTGCGACGCTTGATCCGACCATGCGCAAGATCACCCTGCCCACAGGGGATGAAATCATCATGTCCGACACCGTGGGTTTCATCAGCGATCTGCCGACCGAACTGGTGGCCGCCTTCCGCGCGACGCTGGAAGAAGTGCTGGATGCCGATCTGATCGTACATGTTCGCGATATCAGCCACCCGCAGACCGAAGAACAGGCCAATGACGTGATGGCGATCCTGCAGGGCCTTGGTGTCGCTGAAGAGGCCCCGCTGATCGAGGTCTGGAACAAGGTGGACCTGCTGGAAGGCGACGCACGCGACGCGGTTCTGACCCAAGCGGCGCGTACCGAAGACCTGTTTGCTGTCTCTGCGATCACAGGCGAGGGGATGGACAGGCTGCTGGCCGCGATCCCCGACAAACTCAAGGACCCGCGCAGCGAGGAAAAGCTGGCGCTGACCTTCGCCGAAGGACGCAAACGCGCGTGGTTGTTTGAGCAGGGGATCGTGACAAGCGACATACAGACCGAGACAGGATACGATGTGACGGTGTTCTGGACAGTGCTGCAGAAAGAACGGTTCGCGCGGTTGTAGGTGAAGGTCGGGTTTGCGGGACGAACCAGACACTGGCTCTGTTGCGTTTTTCAGCGCAACACCAACCGATAGACGTTGTTCAGATAGCCTTTGTCTTCGATGAAAAAGTGGGTCTCTCCGACGTTTTCAAACCCATTCGCAAGATAGAATGCGACTGCGGGATCATTTTCTGCATTTGTTGTGAGCCAGACAGACTCCGCACAAGCATCACGACAGTGATCGAGAGCCGCAGATAGAAGGCGTTTGCCGATGCCCTTTTCATGGTGCCGCGGCTGAACGTATAGCTTGGAAATCTCCATGTCAGAACAACCGATTACTGGCGCGGTGCTATGAGAAGATACTTGTATGAACCCGTCGATACCATCTTCGTTGTCAGACACCACAACATACTGTGCTGGGTCATCAAGTGCGGCTCTGATCTTCTCAGATGTGAACGCTTCCAAGGCATAATCCGCAAAGAATGCGCTCACACCTTTTTTGAGGTAGGTGCCCACCCAGACCTCAATGGAAATGGCCGCGATACTTGACGCGTCCGAGTAATGTGCCCTTCGGAGTCCCATGGCTGTCAAATGGCAGTTTTTCCGCGTCAGCAAAAGCCATTTTCTTTTGTAAGTTTGGGCTCAAACCCGACCTTTGCTGCAATCTTGCATGGCCCTACTCTACGGGCCGCAACACCGTTACCCCAACAGCTGCCGCTCGTGCCAGATCAGGGTCGAGTGACATTGGGATGTATTCGCCCCGCCGCCATAGCTCGCCCAGATTGTCATAGTAGCGTGAGAGCGGGTGCCCCGATTGTCCTGTCGAGGTGACAAAGACCGAACTGTCGGGATCGGCAAAATCGTAAACGCCCCGATAGCCTGCTGCGTGGACGTTGTGAAACGGGTGCGGATCAACGCCAGAGGTCAGGCCGCGCTGCAATGTGTGATCGCCGCCGCTTGTCGATTGCCGGATATTGACGACCCAGCTCAGCAAGGGCGTCTGCCCCAAGACCGGATGGTCATGGGTCGCCACATGGGCATCGCCCCAGCGGACGGCCTCGATGGCTTCGCCGTGGTTTTCGGCGATCCAGATCAGCGCATCATCCAGTGCCTGGCGCGCGATATCGGTGCAGGTTTCCACCGGCGCTGACTGGATCACGTCGCACCAGACGCCGGCACCGTCGATGTCGCGAAAGACGCGCTCGATGAACACAGGCTCTACATGGGTGAATTCGCTGGCCAGTGGGCCCAGTTCGTCACGGATCAGCCGTTGCTGAAAGGCGCGCACCCATGCCGAATAGATGAGCGGTTCGGGCAGGTGTTCGTTCATCTCTCCGTTCCACGCTGACAGCAGGTTCAGCGCGATCTGGCGGCGGCGCTCTGACGTTCCCTCGGGGGCGGCGTCACCGGTAAACCAAAGATCCGCGCCCATCAGGGTCGAAAGCGTGCGGGCGGCAAAGCTGACCGTATCAAGCTGCGCCT
>CAYGMX010000330.1:0-3889 GCA_964351055.1 uncultured Loktanella sp.
TCGCGCATCGGTCTAGCATAGAAAAATGGGGGGCAAAATGCCTTTTGACCGATCCCGGATCAACTGTAAGTGGGAGGTCTTCAGGCGACGGCAGCCAGATCATCAACACTGACGCCGACGCCAGGCAGGCGGGCGGCAATCTGCGCATCACACATCACCCAACGCCATGCCTGCGGCCGCGCAAAGAGCGCATGCAACAGCTTGTTTGTCATGGCATGGCCAGCGCGTGATCCTGTGTAGCGGCCAAGAATCGGCGCACCGGCCGTATAAAGATCACCCAAAGCGTCCAGCATCTTGTGACGGACAGCCTCGTCGGCGTGCCGCAGGCCGCCGGGTGTCAGGATTCGATCCCCATCCACCACAACTGCATTGTCGATAGAGCCGCCCAGCGCCAGTCCGTTGGCGTGCATATTGTCCACATCAACAGAGCGGCAGAAGGTCCGGCTGTCACACAGTTCGCGGACAAAGGCACCATTGGCCATGTTGAGTGTCTTTTTCTGACGCCCGATTGCGGCATCGGCAAATTCGATTTCAAAATCAATCTGAAGCGAGGCAGACGGCGAGAGTGTCGCAAGGGCGACCCCGTCTGTCACCGATACTTCCTCCAGAATCTCGATGGCGCGCAAAGGCGCTGGCAAGAGGCGCAAACCGGCATTCACAATGCCCCGCACGAAACGTGCCGCACTGCCATCCAGAATAGGAACTTCTGGCCCGTCAACATCGACAACAACGTTATGCACGCCGCATCCAGCCAAAGCCGCCATCAGATGTTCGATGGTCGAAACAGTGACCCCTGCATCATTGCTCAACCGTGTATTGAGCGGGGACACGATCACGTCATGCCAAAGCGCAGGCAAAACGGGTTGACCGGAAAGATCACTGCGCCGGAACACGATGCCTGTATCTGCGGACGCAGGATGCAAGACAACGCGCACGGCCGCCCCTGTGTGCAGCCCTGTGCCTTCAAATGTAACCTTGGTGTTCAGTGTCGTTTGCACGCGTATTTCGCCCTTGCAGCATTCTTTCTTCCTAACTCAACTAGGGCTCTGGCGTCGATCTCTCAACTCACTCTTTACGACGGACTGAAACATGAGGTGGCAAGAATGTGGCAATTCGAATCCTGCCAGATCAACCTCTTGTAATAAAAAGAAAAAGGCCGCATTGCTGCGGCCCTTTCCAAACGCCCGTACCGATGCCGGACGGTCACATGTTACGTATCAGTTCGCTTGACGGCGCAAGAAAGCCGGAATTTCGATCTTGTCGAGGTCTTCCGATGGCTCCGCATCCTGCCGCAGTGCTGTCACTTGAGGTTGTGCCCGAGCAGGTTGCTGGGCGTGCCCGTCAGCTTGGGCACCGGTCATGCGGTTGATCAGTGAATTGATCCCGAACCGTGGTTTTTCAGCTTCCACCGGCGCGGGAGCAGGCTGGCGCGGGGCCTCTGCCTTTGGCACACGGTTCACTGCCGCCTGAAGGCGCGCAAGCGCTTCGGGCGATGGTGTTCCGGGTGCATGGGCCGGTCGTGGCGCGACAAAGTTGTCAGCCTCGGTCATTTCAGGAGCAGCGCGTGGCGTATAGGCCGGTGGCGGCAGATCATCCGCAGCGGCGTGTGGTGTTTGCACAAACTCACGCTCGCGGGCATAGCTCTGCGGCTGCTGGCGTGGCGCTGGCGCATCAAGGTTTTCAAACAGCGTCCGCTCCTGTCGTGCCACAGCGGCAACAGGCTCTGCCACCTGTTCGGGGGCGGGTTCCGGTTCGGTGACTGGCTCTGCCGCGACAATCGGCGCAAGTGGAGCAGCCATAGATCGGCGTGCGACCGGCGTTTCCGTCTGCTTGGCCAATGCATCGATCCCCGTTGCCACAACGGAAACACGCATCTTGCCTTCCATGCTTGGATCAAGCGTCGAGCCCACGATGATATTCGCGTTCCCGTCGACCTTTTCACGGATCTTGTTGGCCGCTTCGTCCAATTCGAACAGTGTCAGGTCGTAGCCGCCGGTGATGTTGATCAAAACGCCCTTTGCACCTTCGAGCGAAATTTCGTCAAGCAGCGGGTTCGCGATCGCTTTCTCGGCAGCCTGAATGGCGCGGTTTTCCCCCTCGGCCTCGCCGGTGCCCATCATCGCCTTGCCCATCTCGTCCATCACGGCGCGGACATCTGCAAAATCAAGGTTGATCAGGCCGGGACGTACCATCAGGTCTGTCACGCCTTTGACGCCCTGATAAAGCACGTCATCCGCAAGCGCGAAGGCCTCGGTAAATGTTGTGTTTTCATTGGCCAGACGGAACAGGTTCTGGTTGGGAATGATGATCAGCGTATCGACAACTTTCTGAAGCGCTTCGACACCTTCTTCGGCCTGCCGCATCCGCTTTGCGCCTTCGAACTGGAAAGGTTTGGTCACGACACCAACAGTTAGCACACCCAATTCGCGGGCGGCTTGCGCAATGATCGGCGCGGCACCCGTTCCGGTCCCGCCGCCCATGCCGGCGGTGATGAAACACATATGCGCACCTGCCAGATGATCGACAATCTGTTCAATGCTTTCTTCGGCAGCGGCGGCACCGACAGTGGCGCGCGCACCGGCACCCAAACCTTCGGTGACCTTAAGGCCCATCTGGATCTTCGCAGTCGCGCGCGATTGCTGGAGCGCCTGCGCATCCGTATTCGCAACCACGAAATCGGTACCATCAAGCTCTTTTTCGATCATGTTGTTGACGGCGTTACCACCCGCGCCCCCAACACCAAACACAGTGATCCGTGGTTTCAGTTCGTCGTGCCCTGGAAGGGAGAGATTCAAAGTCATAACTCGATCCGCCTGTTTTTATAGCCCGTGCCCGCGGGCGTTTACTGCTTATTATTTGTCATATTAGCCAAGTGATGCTGAAAGGTCACGACAAAAACACAAACTCGCCACCAAATATGGACAAATTATTTCGCGTTTGCGCCGGATTTCGACAAATAGGCAATATATTGCGCATTACCAGTTGTCCTTAAACTATTTTACCGCCCGTTTCAGCGATCTTGCCGGGTAACGATCGGCTGGGATCTCGAAATCCCACCATTCGTCTTGCGGGTTGGCCGCAAACAGAGTGAGCCCCACAGCGCTTGAAAACGCGGGTCCGATTGCGGCTTGTGGCAGGCCTTGCACGCGCAAAGGGCGCCCCAAACGCACCTGTTGTCCCAAAATCTTGCTTGCCAGCCCGTCAAGTCCGGGAATTTGGCTGCCGCCACCTGTCAGCACGATCTGCTGGCTTGGCAAATGTTCAAATCCGGCGGCATCCAGACGCGCGCGGACTTCTTCCAGAATCTCCTCAACCCTTGGCCGCATGATTCCGATCAGCTCCGCACGGCTGACTGTGCGCCGGTCATGTTCCCAATCACCGGTATCACCGCCGATTTCGATCATTTCGCGGTCGTCCATGCCGGTGGCGACGACACCCCCATAAAAGGTCTTGATCCGTTCCGCCGTAGCCGCCGGAATTTGCAGGCCCATGGAAATGTCTGAAGTCACGTGTTCACCGCCCATGCGGACAGAATCCGCATAGATCATATGCTTTTTCATGAACACCGATATGCCCGTCGACCCGCCGCCCAGATCAATACAGGCAGCACCCAGTTCCTGTTCATCCTCGACCAAGGACGACATCCCCGACACATAGGCAGATGAGGCAAGCCCCGCCAGTTCGAGGTCACACCGTTTGATGCAATAAAACAGGTTCTGAATGGCTGTCGCATCGACCGTCAGCATATGCATATCCGTCGTCAGCTTGTTCCCGATCTGGCCCCGCGGATCGGCAAGACCAGAGCGGTGATCAAGCGCAAAATTCACGGGTTGGGCATGCAGCACGTCACGGTCGGCACCATAATCCGGCACATCACAGGACGCCATCA
>CAYGMX010000331.1:0-3884 GCA_964351055.1 uncultured Loktanella sp.
TCCTTGGGCCGCGTTTCCACGGTCAAGGTGCCAGGGGACGCGCATCCGGTTGACGCCTGCGGGCATGGCCGATCGCGGGTGCCTCCGGCGGGGATACTTTTGAAACAGAGAAGAATGGACATGCGCGCCCGAATTCTCTGTTTTTCAAATATCCTCGGGGGTGAGGCCGAAGGCCGAGGGGGCAGACAGCCCCCTGCGACGGTGGCACCTATTGACCGAGCTTGGCATGCACTTCATCGAGATCTATCTCGCCGATTGGCATCTTGTTTGCGGGATTCTCAAAATCATATTTGAAGATCCGGAAATCCTTTTTGTAGATTTCATAGATCAGATGCATCGACAGATCGTCAAAATAGTCTTCGACGGGATGCAACCGCTTTGGCCCATGCCCTTCGCTTTCATTGAAACGCGGGATGGCGGCCAGATCGACGTGGTGGGTGGTGTGCAAGTTGTCCAGCACATCCTGCATGCCGTCGTTGAATTTCTCGGTCCAGAAAATCTTGTCATAACGTCCGCCGTTCACAATAAAGGTAGAGATATGGCCAGACATGGCCGACCAGTGGATATCCGGCTCCATCGGGCGGCGCCAGCGGATCGTATCACGCGCAAATAGCAGAAACCGCCGGAAGCTCTTGATCTGGTCAAACTCGAAACCGCCTTCGGGATCTCCCACCTCGATTCCGTATTTTTGGACCAGCAGCGGGACAAGATTGCCGCGATAGTATTTGCCATTGCGTTGAATGCCGCAAATCTTGTCAAAGAAGGAGGACAGGATACGTGTGTAAGGATTGCGCACACATGTAAAAGCATAGCTTTGATGGGCCAGCACATTTCTTGAAATAGGCTGTTGGCTCTCTTCCAGTGCCCATTTGTGCAGACCGGTCTTGGCGTCATGGATATCGCCATCAAAGAATGTGCCGTGGTCCGAGTAATACATGATCTGCCCGATGGTCGAACAAGCGCATTTTGGCACGACCCGATACACAAGGCTTTCGCTTGTGGTCATCCATGTTCCGGGAAAACTCGCCACGCATGTCTCCTTTGGTTTTCTTGCATCAGCATCTTACAACTTAAAGATCAAAGAAATCCTGTCACTTCAATCTCTGTTCGCGTTATGGCAGCGTGGCGCGGAAATATGGCAACAAGGATCAACAGCCCCTATGGCACATATCGCCTTTATCTTGCTGTGTCACAAAGACCCTGACGCGATTGCGCGGCAGGTGAGCCAACTGACTGCAGCGGGTGATTATGTCGCGATCCATTTTGATGCCTCTGCAAGTGCGGCCGATTACAAACGTCTTCAGGTGGCGCTGGCGGATGATCCGCATGTCGTCTTTGCGAAACGGCGCATGAAATGCGGATGGGGCGAATGGAGCCTTGTGCAAGCCACGCTGAGCGCCGTAGAGGCGGCCCTGCAGGGCTTTGCGCGCGCGACGCATTTTTACATGATTTCGGGCGACTGCGCGCCGATCAAGTCCGGCGGGTTTGCCCACGGCTTGCTTGATGAAAACGATGTCGATTACATCGAAAGCAACGATTTCTTTGAAAGCAACTGGATCAAGACAGGCTTTCGCGAAGAGCGTCTGATCTACCGCCACTACTTTAACGAAAGAACGCAGCAGTGGCGGTTCTACACATCTTTGGCGGTGCAACAAAGGCTGGGGTTGTCCCGAAAAATTCCTGATGATCTCCAGATCATGATTGGCAGTCAATGGTGGTGCCTGCGCCGCCGCACGATCGAGGCTGTGCTGGCGTTTACCTCCGCCCGCCGCGATGTGATGCGTTTTTTTCGCAGAACATGGATACCGGACGAGACATTCTTCCAGACCCTCGTCCGTCATCTGGTTCCCAGCCGCGAGATCGAGAACCGCACGCTGACCTTTCTGTTGTTCTCGGACTATGGCAAGCCGGTGAGCTTTTACAATGATCACTATGAATTGTTGTTGGGCCAGAATGCACTTTTTGCGCGCAAAATCAGTCCCGCTGCTACCGACTTGCGCGACCGCCTTGGCGCGCTTTATGCAAGCGACCGGATGGATTTTGTCATTTCCGACGAAGGCCGCAGTCTCTTTGCCTTTCTGACAGGCAGAGGCAGAACCGGTCGCCGGTTTGCCCCACGGTTCTGGGAAAACGACACATCATTGGGCCGCGATCGCGTCTTGATGATCATTGCCTGCAAGAAATGGCACGTGGCAAAGCGTCTGGTCGCCGCAATCGGCCACCACACCGATATTCCTGCCCTCGCATATCTGTTCAACGAAAATGACAGCGCCTTGCCCGATCTGGGCGGGATCGAGTCCCCGCTGGAAAAGCGGGGCCGTCACCGGCGGGCGCTGATGCGCCTGTTGTTCGACCACTACCAGAGTGACCGGATCGTGATCTGTCTTGATACTTCCAGTATTGATCTGATGGCGGATTTCTTCAGTGACCGTGCCACTGTCCGGCTGCTGGAAATCGAATGCACCTTGGATGACGACTATCTTGTTGGCCATGCCATTCGTGTTGGCCTTGCCGGACCCCAGACAAGCCCCGCGACATTTGCCCGTCTGTTGCCTACCATCCGTCGCGATATGATTTACGAGCGTGACACGATCCGTGATGCAAACTTTGCCAATACCGCGCGGATCAGCGAAACTGCAGCAGATGATGAAAATGCGGTCGCATTGGCCCAGTTTCTGGGCGTGTCCCAAGGCGTAGCCTGCACGCTTGCACAGACCCCCCATCTTTTTGTTGATTGAGGATACCAATGGAATACGCCTATGACGACCAGAACATCTTTGCCAAAATCCTGCGCGGCGAGATTCCCAATACCACTGTCTATGAAAACGATCACGCGCTCGCTTTCGATGATATCGCCCCGCAAGCGCCGGTGCATGTGCTTGTGATCCCCAAAGGCCCTTACATGAGCCTTGATCACTTTGCCCGCGATGCGACCCCCGAGGAACAAAGCGGCTTCATGCGGGCTGTGGCCGAAGTCTGCCGCATCAAAGGCCTAGACGCAGGCTTTCGCGGCATTTCAAATACCCGCACCCACGGTATTCAGGATGTGCCCCACTACCATATGCATATCATCGGCGGGCGTCAGTTGGGCCGCATGTTGGCTGACTAAGCCCTGATGCAATCAAGAGCGCGCTCAATGGCTTGACGTGAGTGACAGGAACACGTCCTCCAGATGGGTCTGTTCTGTCGTCACATCCTTGATCGTGATCCCCGCATCGCGCACGAGTGTCAGTATCCTGTCTGCGGGTGTGACCCCGCTGTGATAAGTGAAGGTCAGTGTGCCATCGGCAAGCTTCTGGCCCTTGATGGTGTCGGGCAGGGCGGGCAATTCGGCTGCCTGATCTGGGGTGATGACCAGTGTCTTGCTGTCAAGCCGCCCCAGCAGGTTGGCCGTGCTGTCGCGCACGATGACAGCACCGTGGTTGATGATCGCGATCTCGTCGCACATAGCCTCGGCTTCTTCAAGGTAATGGGTCGTCAGGATGATCGTCATCCCCTCGTCATTCAGCTTGCGCACATTCTGCCACAACAGGTTCCGCAACTCGATATCAACGCCTGCCGTGGGTTCATCCAGCACAAGGATCTGCGGGCTATGGACCAGCGCCTTGCCCAGCAAGAGCCTGCGCCGCATGCCCCCAGACAGGGACCGCGCATAGGCATCAGCCTTGTCGGTCAACCCGATCAGTTCAAGGATTTCTGCGGTTTTGCGCTGTGATTTCGGCACACCATAAAGGCCGGCTTGTACGTCCAGCGAACCGGCGGGGGTAAAGAACGGGTCCAGATGCGGTTCTTGCGGCATGACCCCGATGGCGGCGCGCGATTGGCGCGGGTTCTTGTCCTGATCAAAACCCCAGATTTTCACGCTGCCTGCCGATTTCACCACG
>CAYGMX010000332.1:0-3884 GCA_964351055.1 uncultured Loktanella sp.
GGCCCGATGACGACGTCGGCATCAATGAAAACGCGATTGGGGTGGATCGCCTCCGCTTCGGCTACATTCAGGGCGTTGATCTTGTTGCCGATCACGATATCAAGCACGTCCAGATCAAATCCGGCCGTGGCAAAATCAGGCGCCAATTTCTTGGCAAGAGCGACGGTACGGTCGTTGCATCCATTGGCTGCAACGATCACTTGAATACAGTGCGCCGGCGGCAGTTCTGTCTGTCCTAGAATAGCCCTTAGACAGGTCTGGATACAGCTTTCCTCGTTGTTGCAGGGGATAATGACGGAAAGCAAAGTCTTAATCCTAAACCAAATACCAAAGAGGACTATGTCGCTCTTTCATGTGTGTTGCAAGGATGCGGCCTCGTGATGCTGTGCGAGGTGCGGGAGAGATTGCAACGTGGGAATATCAATGTCGGGGCTTAGTCTTCGTTGATGACAAAACCAAAACAAAGATTGACCATATGGCCAATTTCGGTTTCGTTATTTCGGTTAGCTTCGGGGCAATCGGGACCAGTGCCAAGATGAACGCTTATTCAATAATGGCCGGTGTGGCCCGCATTCACCATATTGGAGCAAGGCCTCCCGCCCAAAGTGAGCATGACCTGCCGACCTGCTCAAAGAGCATCCGCAGCGTGGCTGGCTGAGGGTTGGGCTGGTTCAAACTCTTGGCAGACTGGTCCCGGTAGTGGCCAGCGAATCCAGCCGCGAGCTGATTATTCTTCCTGTGCTGAAGGCGGTCCGTGGACCGCGCGGCGGGTTTATTCTGACTGAAAAATACATGAAAGGTGCCGACGGTCATGCCACGATATGGCCTGGACCGGTGACCAGTCTGGTTGACCTGATGACCGTGCCGACAACCGATATGGACCAGATCGAAGTCATGCCCGAAGAGGCGACAACTGGGCTGGAGCTACGACCCAAAAAGCTGGAAGACCTTGCCGAAAGGCTGAAAGATGCGGCATTGGTTTCGACCTTTCTATCGCCCTACGAATTGCCCACCGCAAGATTGTGCCAGCGTCTGGGTGTGCCGATCGTTTTTGTAAGCGAGTATTCGGTCAAGACAGAGTTCCAGATCATTGATGCCGAGGGTCACAACCCCTTGCGCCGTCTGCGCCGCCGCCAATGGATTCGCGGCGCAGAACAAAAGCGGCGCAAGGCCCTCGCGCTTGCCGCTGGTCTGCAATGCAACGGTACTCCCACCTTTGAATCCTACGGTGGTGCAGTCAGTAATGCGATGCTGTTTTTCGATAACCGCGTCCCTGAAAGCCTCGTGATTTCCAAGGCAGCGCTTGCAGAGAAAACTGGCCGCATCGCACAAGGAAAACCGCTACGGCTTGTCTTTGGTGGCCGGATGATCCCCATGAAAGGCGTCGCCGATCTGGTGCCCTTTGCAGATGTTCTGCGTCACCGGAATGTGCCGTTTCAGCTTGATATATACGGGGACGGCCCTTTGCGGCCGTTGCTGGAACGGCAGATCATTGATCTTGACCTCTCCGGCGAGGTCAGGCTGCGCGGTGTTCTGGATTTTGAAACGGGATGGGTCCCAACTTTGAAACGCGAGGCCGATCTCTTCATTTGCTGCCACCCCCAAGGTGATCCTTCCAGCACCTACTCCGAAGTCATGGCATGTGGCGTTCCGATTGCAGGCTATGATAACGACGCCCTGACCGGCATTATCGGACTTTCGGATGCCGGTTGGGCAACGCCTATGCATGATCTGGAGGCGCTGGCAGATGTGGTTGCGCGGCTTCATCGTGACCGATCCGAAATTGCGGTCGCAGCGAACCGGGCGCGCAGTTTCGCCATAAAGCATGCCTTTGAAGAAACGATGCGCCGCCGCACACAGCATCTGATTGAAGCGAGTCGCCTTTCGGGGGCCTGATTGCAACTGCGGTCAGGACTTGGACCGCCGAGGGGAATCTTGCGGTGTGGTTGGCGTTGATGCGCAATCCTGTCGTGCCGTTTTGGCAAATCACATGTGGCGGTCCGGTCAAAAAGGGCGATGCGTGTTTGACTCGCCATATGCCAACCTGCAACAATGGTGACGATACAGACTTAACATATTTCAGATTAATCAGAGGGGTCATCAGGGTTTCCAGATCCCGCATTTTGCTGACGAATGCCTTTATCCTGAACCGAAAATAACATAGTTCTGTCTTTGGTTACGCATAAGTTTAGCGGTGTGGATTGGTGACAGGTGGTTTAAAAAATGAGTCTTGATTCGTCAGACGCCGAAATGGCTGAAACCGACATCGCGATCGTCGGCATGGCCGCGCATTTGCCTGGTTCCGATACTGTTGCGGCCTATTGGGAAAACCTCAAGAACGGCATCGAATCTATCCGTCACTATAGCAATGACGATTTACTTGCCGCAGGCGAAGCTGCGCATCGGTTCAATCGGCCAGATTACGTTCCCGCCAGCGCACCCTTGCAGGGCTATCAGGATTTCGATGCCGAGTTTTTTGGTCTGTCAGCCAAGGAAGCGGCAATCATGGACCCGCAGCACCGCCGCTTTCTGGAGGTTGCATGGGAAGCCTTGGAAAATGCCGGTCACATGCCAGAACATACCAAAGGCCCGATCGGGGTTTTTGCCGGTTGCGGCATGGGCAGTTATTTCTACTTCAACATCTGCTCCAACCCCAAGCTTGTCGATAACGTCGGGTTGTTTTTGCTGCGCCATACCGGCAATGACAAAGACTTTCTTTCGACTAGGCTCAGCCATATCCTTGATCTCAAGGGGCCGAGCGTGAATGTGCAGACCGCATGTTCTACATCCCTTGTCGCTACGCATTATGCAACGCAGGCCTTGCTGTCGGGGGAATGTGACACAGCGCTGGCCGGTGGTGTCACGATCGAGCTGCCACAAAACCGCGGCTATATCTATAAAGAGGGCGAGGTGCTGTCGCCTGACGGCCATTGCCATGCCTTCGATCATCGTGCGCAGGGCACGGTTTTCGGGTCCGGCGCCGGCGTTGTCGTGCTGCGCCGCCTGAAAGATGCACTGGCGGATGGCGATCATATATGGGCGGTCATCAAGGGGTCAGCGGTCAACAACGATGGTGCGGCCAAAGCCGGATACCTTGCTCCTTCGGTCGATGGTCAGGCAGAAGCGATTGCCGAGGCGCAGATGATCGCAGGCACGCCTGCCGATACAATCGACTATATCGAATGCCACGGCACCGGCACTTATCTTGGTGATCCGATTGAAGTGGCGGCACTGACCCAAGCCTTTTCGGAAACGACTGATGAGGTCGGTTTTTGCCGCATCGGGTCGGTCAAGACCAACATTGGTCACCTTGACACCGCCGCAGGCGTTGCGAGCCTGATCAAGGCGTCGCTCGCCCTGCATCACAAACAGATTCCGGCGTCATTGGGGTACGAAAAACCCAATCCCGCGATTGATTTCGAAACCTCGCCATTCAAGGTCAATGACACCCTGACCGATTGGGTCAGCCACAAAGGGCCGCGGCGCGCTGGCGTGAATTCGCTGGGTGTCGGCGGCACCAACGCGCATGTCGTCCTCCAAGAGGCGCCAGTACGTGCGCCTTCAGGGAAATCGGACTGGCCTTTTCAGATACTGACAGTTTCGGGGCGCAACAAGGCGGCACTGGACGCAAACGCCGCTGCATTGGCCACCCATCTGCGAGCAAATCCCGACCAGAACCTTGCTGATGTCGCATGGACCCTGCAAAAAGGCCGCCGTGCGTTTGAACGTCGTCGGGTGGTTGTCGCGGATACACCAGAAGCCGCTGCCGCACTTCTGGAAAAGAATGACCCGCGCCGTGCGTTCAGCCACAGCGTTGTCGGAGAAAACCCCGACTATGTGTTCATGTTCCCCGGTGGTGGCGCGCAATACGCTGGTATGGCGCG
>CAYGMX010000333.1:0-922 GCA_964351055.1 uncultured Loktanella sp.
CCACATCACGCAGGGGTCCCGCGCCAAATCGGCGCCCGGACAATGCGGTCTTGGCAGTCAGCATATTGGCGCAACCTTGCACCGGCTTCATGGCGTTCTGCCATGGGCCAAATGATATGCGCGGGCCTTTGGCCCGCTACAAGACAGGATATCCATCTATGGATTTTGATATGCTGGGCCTTGCGCCCCGACTGATTGCAGTACTCAAAGAACAAGGGATCACCGATCCCACCCCGATCCAGACACAAGCCATACCGCATGCCATGAACGGCCGCGATGTGATGGGGCTGGCCCAAACCGGCACCGGCAAGACCGCAGCCTTTGGTCTGCCAATGATCCACGCGCTGATGAAGGCAGGCGTAAAACCCAACCCGAAAACCGTGCGCGGCCTTGTGCTGGCCCCCACACGCGAACTGGCCAAACAGATCGCCGATAACTTGACCGCTTACACCAAGGGCAGCCATTTGAAAGTGGCGCTTGTCGTGGGTGGTGCAGGTATCTCTGCCCAGATGAAGCGTCTGGCGGGCGGTGTTGACCTGCTGGTGGCAACCCCGGGCCGTCTGATCGACCTGCTGGACCGTCGCGCTGTGCGCTTGGATGAAACGATCTATCTGGTCCTCGACGAAGCCGACCAGATGCTTGATATGGGCTTTATCCACGCGCTGCGCCGGATTGCGCCGCTGTTGGCGAAAGAACGTCAGACGATGATGTTCTCGGCCACGATGCCCAAACTGATGTCCGAACTGGCTGATACCTATCTGTCCGATGCGGTGCGCGTGCAGGTGAACCCTCCGGGCCAAGCCGTTCAGAAGATCGAACAATCCGTGCATTTTGTGGCGCAAGCGGCCAAGACCGATTTGTTGGTCGAACTTCTGGACAAGCACCGCGACGAACTGGCGCTGGTGTTTGGTCGGACCAAGCA
>CAYGMX010000333.1:932-3881 GCA_964351055.1 uncultured Loktanella sp.
CCTCCCCGAGATAAAATCGACAACTCCTGCCCTCCTCACGGCGATGCTGCTGCATCCATCCACAGCCACAAATCCCAGGGCCAGCGGGAGCGTGCGATTGAGGCCTTTAAGGCGGGCAGAGTGCGCGTGCTGGTTGCCACCGATGTGGCCGCGCGCGGCATTGATATTCCCGGTGTCCGTCATGTCTATAACTATGACCTGCCGAACGTCGCCGAAAATTATGTGCACCGGATTGGCCGGACCGCGCGCGCCGGTGCCGATGGTGCCGCGATTGCCTTGGTCGCACCTGACGAGATGATCGAATTGCGCGACATCGAAAAGGCGATGAAGGATACGATCCCTGTCGCATCTGGCCGTCCTTGGGAAATCCAGCCCGGTCAGAAAAAGCGGCCCAACGGCGGCGGTGGCGGCGGTGGACGCCGCGGTGCCGGTGGTGGTGGCGGGCAGCGCTCTGGCGCACCGCGCGCGGCGGGCAAGCCTGCGGGTGGCGCTGGCAAGCCCGGCGGTCGGCGTCGCAGTGGCGGCGGTGGCAACAGAACGCGCAGTCAGTCCGCAGCGTAACCGCGTCTGCCTGATCCGAAAAAAGACACGATGCCATCCGGGATTACTCGGGTGGCATCTTTGTTATCAAAAGCCCGATAGGCGCGCGCGGCCTTCAATCGGCCAGCTCAGATCGGCCCAGATCGGCAGGTGATCGGACGCGCGCCGTGCTATCGCGCTTTCATCGACACCTGCGTCATAAAGCAAGGCCGTGTCTGTCACGGCGATCCGGTCAAGTGCGGCCATCGGACGCGCTGCGTGAAAACTGCGCCCCGGCGCATGGACCGTGAAGCGCGTCTGGAGCGGCTCTAGCCCGCGATGCATGGACCATTCATTGAAATCGCCAAGGATGACGGGATGTTCGACACCTTCCACCAGCCTTGCAAGGGTTGATAGTTGCCGCCTGCGGTGACGACGCATCAACCCCAGATGGGTGGCAACGATGGTCACTGGCACCTGTGCCGCGATATCGACCCGCACAGCCCCGCGCGGTTCAAGCCCGGGCATTTCAAAGTGATCAACGCCCGATAGCTCTAGTCCCTTGCGGACAAGCACAGCGTTGCCGTGCCAGCCGATGCTCTGGCCGTTTCGCGCCACCGGAGCGACGGCGAAATCTGTCTCGGCTTCGATCAATCGGCGCGCAAGCGCGGTCGGTCGGTCCCCCAACCGGTGGTCGACCTCCTGCAAGGCGACGATGTCGGCATCAAGCCGGTTGATCACCGAGATGATGCGATGCGGATCATAGCGTTGGTCAAGCCCTTGAGTTTTGCGTACATTGTAGCTTGCCAGCCGCAGGATCGAGGCACTTTTGTCGCGTGTCATAGGTTCTATATATAGAGGCGAAGGGATCGTTTCCAGATGGGAGAGACCATGGTCCATGCCGGACAGACCCGTCTTTTGATTGCAAATGCGCTTGTGATGGGCACGTTGGCGCTGGTGGCGCTGTTCTTGGGGCGCTGGCCCATAGCATTTGTTGCGCTGGCCACCTTTGTGCTGTCATTGCTCCCGATGGTGGTCGCACACAGGTTTCAGATCGCCTTGCCCGGGCCGTACCTTGTGGCGACGACCGTGTTCATCTTTGCCTCTATTTTTCTGGGCGAGGCTTTTGACTTCTACGGCAGGCTTTGGTGGTGGGATCTGGCCTTGCATGCCGCTTCTGCGATGGGCTTTGGGTTGCTGGGTTTTCTGTTTGTCTTTGCACTGTTTCACGGAGACCGCTACGCCGCACCGCCCTTTGCGCTGGGCTTTGTCGCGTTTTGTGTTGCGGTCACGATCGGGTCGCTCTGGGAAATCTTTGAATTCCTGATGGATATGACCTTTGGCCTGTCCATGCAAAAGTCGGGTCTTGTCGACTCCATGACCGACATCATTCTGAATGTGATCGGTGGGGCGATTGCCGGATTTTCGGGATATCTCTATCTGGTCGGTCAAAACAATGGCGGTTTCGGCCTGCAGATTGACAGCTTCATCAGAATGAACCGTGTCTTGTATCGCAAATACCGTGACAAATACCGTGATCGGACAAACCGCTAGAGAACACCGTAGGGCTGGTTTGGGCACCAAAACCGCCTTCGGCCGATGGCGCCGCATCGTTTCGACAGGCGTTGTGATGACCTGTCTTGGATCAATCCGGCCTTGGTGGACTGATCCAAAGCACAACGCCGCCCCTTTTCAGGTGCGGCGTCTGCAAATCGTAGGGTGGGTGGAACCCACCAAGGCGCTTAGAAACCAAGACCGGCGTATTTGTTCTTGAACTTGGACACGCGACCACCGGCGTCCATCAGGCGGGTCGATCCGCCGTTCCATGCAGGGTGCACGGATGGGTCGATGTCCAGCGACATTGTATCGCCTTCCTTGCCCCATGTGGATTTCATCTGAACGATCGTACCATCGGTCATTTTGACGTCGATGATGTGGTAATCGGGATGTGTATCTTTTTTCATGATGACGATCCTTACGCTTCAGCGCCGGTTGGTGCTTTGTAGTTGGAAACTTCTGCGATCCGCGCGGATTTACCACGACGTGACCGGAGATAGTACAGCTTGGCGCGACGCACGCGACCACGGCGAACCACGGTGATGCTGTCGATGTTGGTGGAATGCAACGGGAATACACGCTCCACACCTTCGCCAAAGGAAATCTTGCGCACTGTGAACGAACCGGCGATGCCTTTGCCGTTCTTGCGGGCGATGCAGACGCCTTCGTAGTTCTGCACACGGCTGCGTGTGCCTTCGGTCACTTTGTAACCGACGCGGATGGTGTCACCCGCTTTGAAATCGGGGATTTCTTTCCCCAGCGCAGCGATTTGCTCCGCTTCGATTTGTGCGATCAGGTCCATCTGACACGCTCCTTTTATTGGTACGGGGGGTCCCGCAGCGTTTCTTTGTGCCGTAGCGCTCGGTGTCGTGT
>CAYGMX010000334.1:0-3872 GCA_964351055.1 uncultured Loktanella sp.
GCCGATATGTGCGCTGCTTTCCATGCGGGCATGGGCTGCGGCGGCATCGGCCATCGGAAATTCCTGATCCATCACGGGCGCAATTTTGCCCGCCCCTATCAATGGCCAAACGTTTGCCCGCAGTGATGCCGCGATGCCGGCTTTGGCCAGATCAGATTGCGGGCGCAGGGTCGATCCTGTCATTGTCAGGCGGCGGGTCATCAGCTCTACGAGGTTCAATTCCGCTTTTGGGCCTTGCAGAAATGCGATCTGCACCAGTTTTCCGTCATCTGCCAACGCTTTGAGATTTCGCTGTATATAAGGCCCCCCGACCATATCAAGGATCAGGTCCGCGCCACCTATAGGTTGCATTTTTTCAACAAAATCGTCCTTGCGGTAGTTAAATGCTGCCTCTGCACCCAGTTGCACGCAAGCTGCGCATTTTTCATCCGATCCGGCAGTCGCAAAGACACGCGCGCCAAAGGCCTTGGCCAGCTGGATTGCTGTCGTCCCGATCCCTGAGCTGCCGCCATGGACCAAAAACCGCTGACCGGCCTGCAAGACGCCCCGCTGAAACACGTTGGACCAGACCGTAAAGAATGTTTCCGGCAAGCAGGCAGCCTGTTTAAGGGTCAGCCCGCCCGGAACGGGCAGGCAATGGGCCGCGGGGGTTGCCACAAATTCTGCGTATCCACCACCAGGTAACAGGGCACAGACCAGATCGCCCACTTTGGGCGACATCACACCGGCCCCGCAGGCCACAACCTCGCCCGCGGCTTCCAGCCCGGGCAGATCGCTCGCCCCCTTCGGCGGATTGTACAGGCCCGCACGTTGGAGCGCATCGGGCCTGTTTACGCCCGCGTAAGCGACCTTGATCACAACCTGATCATGGGCGGGTTCAGGCATGGGACGGTCGACCAAGGCCAACACCTCTGGCCCGCCCGGCTTGGAAATTGCTATGGCTTTCATGCGCTGTGCTCCTTCGTGGCGCACCAGCTATGCGGCATCCGCGTGAATTTGACAAACCAACTGTGCCAGATAGGTGGACTTTCTAGGTCGGATCACGCCAAATCCCCGGTAGATCGGGGTCAATCGCCGATGACGGCGCTTTAACCGCCGCCATCGCCCGCGCGAGAGGGCCTGTCAGCGGTTTCAGAAGCGGATTGGCATTTGCCTGCGCCTTGAGCTTCTCGAACTGCATCACATTGTCGATCCGACGGTCGATAAAGGCGTCGGTTGCCTGTCCCTCAAGGCTATCATCACCCAGCCAGTAAAGAACGACCGCACTATAGACGCCCGAAAGTGTCAAGCGCTTGGTGTACCAGTTCGCATCGCGCGAAGTGTCGCCCAGCGCGGTCCAGATGGCATCGGCGGTGCTCCAGATCAGTCTCGCGCCGTCCGCAGCCATATGCGGCAGGGCAAAAAGCGTTGTGCCACGGCGCACAGCCTCTTTGTCGTCGATCACAGACAGGCGCAGGCGGATCGCATGGGCCACCTTGTCACGAAAGCGCATGGTACTCATGTCCGCAACCTTGATCGCCGCAACCATCGCCGCATCGCCGCGCCGGTGGTAAGCGATCGCAAGATCAACGGCGCCGCGCGGGCAGACGGCTTTGGCGCGTTCCAAGGCAATCCCCGCGTCACTTGCTGCCGCCTCAAACGTGCTTTGCGACCAGCCATCAAAAGCCACATGCGGCAAAGCCGCATCCAGCAACGCTTCCTGAACGGGGTCAATCGGTGCGGACATGGTTATCGCCTCCTTGAATTGCGTGGCACTGGACAAACTAGTGTTCCTTTGCTATTTGGCCACTTCCTGCAATTATTGCAAATCCAACTTAGAGAGGTGGTGAAAACCACATGCAGGTAAGTGTTCGTGATAACAACGTCGATCAGGCGTTGCGTGCTCTGAAGAAGAAACTTCAGCGTGAGGGCGTTTTTCGTGAAATGAAGCTCAAGCAGCATTTCGAAAAGCCTTCTGTTCGCAAAGCGCGTGAGAAAGCAGAAGCAATCCGCCGCCAGCGTAAGCTGGCGCGTAAAAAGCTTCAGCGCGAGGGTATGCTTTAAGCAACCTTCCGACGTAACGAAATCAAGCCCCGTCCGAGCAATCAGGCGGGGCTTTGTTATTGCTGGTCTGTCATCGTACGCAGCACGATCGTGCGCTTGTCGGAAAAGCACGGGCGCGCGGTGCGCGATCTGGGCAGTCTGACCGCAAGTTCGGGAAACAACGCCGCAATCTCTGCCTGAGTCGCGGCACTATCCTCTTCGGCCAGTCCGGGAAGATAGCTTTCTGTTGGCAGGCCGTTCGTCCAGATGATTTCATGCTGGGCGAACATCACGTGGTAATAGACGACATCGACACTGCTGTTATCCACCATGACCGAAGTGTCATTAACCAGCTTGACCACAGGCACAAGGATTTCTTCTTCTCCGAACAGCAGTTCCGCCTGCCATCCGGACATCAGAACGCGGTGCTGTGGCGACAAGTGCATGTCCCGATCAGGCAGCCCTGCCCCCATCGCACCCTGTTTCACCAGCACAGGGCGGAATTTCGGATTGGCTTGCAGCACGACAGACGGCATACGTGCAACCCCGATCCAGCAGATTTGCTGTGCCCCATTGTCCATCGTGTCGACACTGTCACCGACCTGCAAATCTTCGACCAAGCGGGGCCCGTCGGGTGTTTGCACCAGCGTTCCGGCGGTAAAGCATGGCGGAGCCGCAAGGTTCACATAGGGGTCTGTTGGCCCTTCGAGAGTGTTCGACACTGTTAGGGGCACACCCACCGGCGGAAATCCGTTGCCTGTGTCAACAAAAACCAGCCCCTCGATTGTTGCATAGCTTTGCTGTCCGGGCACCGGCTCTCTGATGTTGAATGCCAGCACCCGATAGACGGTGCCGGAAGGATCAGTCACATCAAAGCTGAACTCTGATTCAACTACGCTGCCGCTTAGATAAGTTTCACCGTCAAGCGTCTGGTTGCCGACAAGCCGCTGACTGGTGTCATTGTCTTCGAAATCATTGTCGGGATCATCGATCAGGATCGCTTGCCAGTTGTTGTTGCTCAGCGTCAGGGTTGCGTTATCAAGATGCGAACCGTCACCCTGTGTAATGCCAGAGATGCTTCCGGTCGTACTGCCTGTCACGACAAAGTCGTTTTCTCCCAACACATAGATCGTTTGCTGTGGCAAAGTGCTAAATCCTCTGTCCCTGCGCCACTCCTAGCATGTACCGTCAAACGTCAAAAGTTGGCTAAAAGGTATGGTTCTCAGACAGAAAACGCAGCCTCAGTGTTGTTCGGGTACCAATATCTCGCGCTTGCCCACATGGTTGGCGCTGCTGACAACGCCCTCCTCTTCCATCTGCTCGACCAGTCGCGCGGCCTTGTTATAGCCGATCGCCAGTTTGCGCTGGATATAAGACGTGGAACACTTGCGGTCCTTGATCACAATGGCCACGGCGGTGTCATAAAGCGCGTTGTCGCTGTCAGACCCGTCGCCCAAGCCCAGAACCAGATCAATATTGCTTTCGGTATCGTCAGAGGGGCCTTCAACCACGCCTGACATATACTCTGGCGGGCCAAACCCTTTCAGGTGGTTGACGATTTCCTCGACCTCTTCATCGCTCACAAATGGGCCGTGCACGCGCATGATCTTGGAACCGCCTGCCATATAAAGCATGTCACCCATGCCCAAAAGCTGCTCGGCCCCCATTTCACCAAGGATTGTGCGGCTGTCGATCTTTGAAGTGACCTGAAAGGAAATACGCGTAGGAAAGTTCGCCTTGATCGTACCGGTGATGACGTCAACAGACGGGCGCTGTGTGGCCATAATCAGGTGGATACCCGATGCCCGCGCCATTTGCGCAAGGCGCTGGATGCAGGCCTCGATTTCCTT
>CAYGMX010000335.1:0-3860 GCA_964351055.1 uncultured Loktanella sp.
GGCCATGGCAACCGCCTTTTGGTTCGGCCATCCATCGCGGGGGGCGATGATCCGCATCCGGTCCAGCCCAAAATTCCACATGCCGCGCGCCGCAGCCCCGATGTTTTCACCCATCTGGGGCCGGATCAGGACAAATGCGGGTTGTGGAGCGGTACTGGGCATGCAGGTTCCTTCAATCTCGCCCGGACTGATACGCGCGGACATGATCGTGCGCAAGGCAGGGCCAAGAGAAGGCGGGGCATGGTCAAGCCGCCCAAACCCCGCTAGAACGCGGGGCAACATAATAGAACATTCGGATCGCCCTCATGTCGGACGCCCAAGACCTGCCGCAAATCTACCTGATCACCCCTGCGGAATTTGATCTTTCCACCTATCCCGCGCAATTGGCGGCTTGTCTTGATCGCACGGCAGTGGGCTGTGTCAGGCTCGCCTTGAGCACAAAAGACGAAACGCGCATCGCAAAAGCAGCAGACGCCCTGCGCGAGGTGACCCATGCCCGCGATGTTGCATTGGTGATCGAAAGCCACCTGTTGATGGTTGAACGCCTTGGCCTTGATGGCGTGCATCTGACCGACGGCGCACGGTCGGTCAAGAAGGTCCGCAAGGATCTGGGTGATGATGCGATTGTGGGCAGCTATTGCACCAATTCCCGCCATGACGGGATGACCGCAGGCGAACTCGGGGCTGATTATGTCAGTTTTGGCCCTGTCGGTCTGACCCCTTTGGGTGACGGGCGGCATGCCGGCCTGGAGCTCTTTGAATGGTGGTCCATGATGATCGAGGTGCCCGTGGTCGCCGAAGGCGCGCTGAATGTGGACCTTGTTCGCGCCCTGACACCGCATACGGATTTTTTCGGGATCGGCGATGAAATCTGGGGACAGGACGATCCCGCCAGCGCGCTGGCCGATTTATGCGGCGCCATGCGGGGATAGCCCGCGCCGCACGGCCTGCTCTGTCGCTTTGGCAAGGGCTTTGCGATCCGCATAATCCGCGACCCTAACAGGCGGATGATAGATCACCGCGACCTGTCCCTGCCGCGACGCGGCCAAAGTCGCCAACAGATGCGGTGCAAAATCCATGTCCCCCCACCAGCCATAGAAACGTGGGTCGGCCCCTTCGGGCGCAGTGTAGCGCACCGTCACCGGCTGGACCCAAAGCGTATCGCGCAAGGCCGGATCAAAGAAGGCCCCGAAAAGCGCAGGCTTGAACGCTAGCACTTGCAGCCCGTCTGTCGAGGTCCCTTCGGGAAAGAACAAAAGCTTGTGCCCGACCGACAGCCTGTCCTTGAAGACAGCGATCTGGCTGTTCACCTCACTGCGGTCACGTTTGATGAAGACCGTGCCGGTTGCCCGCGCAAGCCAACCGATCCCGGGCCAGCCGGCCACTTCGGATTTTGACACGAAATAGATCCGTTTGCGGGCATTGAGCGCAAAGATATCCAGCCATGAACTGTGATTGGCAACCACGGCACCCGGTCCGGTCATCGGGCGGCCGTGGGTCCGGTAGCGGATACCGAGCAAGACAAAGGCAGCGCGGCACACACCTTGCGTAATATAAGGCGTGACCGGTCTGGCCAGTCCAAAGAGCGGCCGTTCAATCAGCCGGACCACCAGCAAGACCAGCAAGCCGCCAAACACGACAATGACCAGAGGCACAGCCCTGCACACCACACGCAGCCATGACGCAGCGCCAAGGCCCGTCATCGCAGGCTTGTCATCGCTGTCCCACGTCTCAGCCACGTAACCGGCCTTGCGCATAGATCGACTTTTGCAACGCGTTGATCGCATCACTTTCAAGGATCAGGCAAATATCGACGGTGTTGAAGGCATGATCGACAAAGGCGCCCTCGCCCACGGTCGCCCCCAAACGCAGATAGGCCTTGATCAACGCAGGCATGTCCCGGATCGCTGCCGCACGATCAATATCTTGCGAAGCGCGCAAGGTCATTGGCAAGGCCGTCGGACCTTTGGCCTTTGGCCGCAGATTATCCGGCGCAAGGTGGCGATCATGCAGCAGGCGTAACCGGTCCTGCAAAGCGGCAACTTCGGTGCCGTGAAAAGACGCCACGCCGAACAGGATCTCGATCTGGTGCAGGGCGACGAAGTCGGCCAAAGCCGCCCATAGATGCATCATCCCTGCCCCGCCACGGTAATCGCGATGCAGGCAGGACCGTCCCAGTTCCAACAAGCGCTTGCCGCTGGCGCGCAATGGCGCAAGGTCATATTCGTTCTCGCAATAGAACTGACCGGCCGCAGCGGCCATCTGTGCCGTCATCACGCGGTAAACGCCGACCACCCTGTCATCCGCTGCCCGGCGCTCATCAATCAGCAGAAGATGGGCGGCGTGGGCATCAAAGGCATCACGCTCCAGCCGCGCTTCATGATCGACAAGCGGCCCATCACCGCCCAGTTCCTCGACAAAAACGGCATAGCGCAGGCGTTGCGCCGCACGCAGGTCTTGGGGAGAGCGGGCGAGTTCAGTGCGAAAGGCCGAAGATGGGCGGTCTTTCATATGTAATGGCGCATCCATAATAATCGATATCGTTGGTATTCGACCGATTTGCAACGGTTTCATCGGAACCGGAAAAAGAGAGTATTGACAACAAATACCGCAACTCTACCATAGGTTGTAATCAGCTATTAACGATAACTAACGGCACGTGTTTCCCATCAATGACCTTTTTTCCGACCTCCCGAAAATTGACAGTGACCTTTCCACCGATGTTGGATTGCACCTGCCCGATACCCCAGTCCGGCGCGTCGGGGTGGCGCACCAGCATCCCGGGCTCGAGTATTGCGGTGATGTCAGTCATCTTTTTCCCCTCAAAATGGAGGCCGCATCATGCAACCTGATATTGCAGCACTGGTTGGTTCGCGCATCTGCCACGACCTTATCAGCCCAATCGGGGCAATCGGCAATGGTGTCGAGCTTTTGGCGCTCACCGATGGCGATACCGGCGCTGAAATGGCGCTGATCAGCGAAAGTGTCCAGAACGCCAGCGCACGGATCAGATACTTCCGGATCGCCTATGGTGCGGCGACCGAGGACCAATTTGTCAGCCGCTCCGAGATCCTGTCGATCCTCGCCGCGATTGCCCGTGGGGGGCGGGTCAATTACATCTGGCAAGTCGAAGGTGACCAACCACGCCAGATGGTGCGCTGTGCGCTGCTGATGTTACAGGCCCTTGAAACAGCCTTGCCGATGGGGGGCGACGTGCAGGTCTATCAGGACGCACAGGTTTGGGTGATGCGCGCCGAAGGCCCGCGTCTGGCCGTCAATCAACCCCTTTGGGACAATCTTCTGGCGCCGCAGGTGGATTATCAACATACCGCGGCACAGGTCCAGTTTGCCTTGCTGCCAAGCGTGATGCGCGAAGCGGGGCGCAGCCTTCAATTCAGTCCGGCCAGCGACAGTCTTGTGGTCCGGTTCTAGGCCCGCACCGCCCCGTTGCCGGTGACAAGATACTTGAAACTGGTCAGTTGCTCTGCGCCAACAGGCCCGCGGGCATGCAGTTTGCCGGTTGCGATCCCGATCTCGGCACCCATCCCGAATTCACCGCCATCTGCGAACTGCGTCGAAGCATTACGCATCAGGATCGCGCTATCAAGCTGGGCAAAGAAATGTGTGGCGGCCTGATCGTCGGCGGTGATGATGGCATCGGTATGGTTCGATCCGAAGGTGCGGATATGGGCGATGGCGGCATCGACACCATCCACAAGTTTGGCGGCACAGATCATATCAAGGAATTCCTTGCCGAAATCGTCAGGCCGGGCGGGAGTCGTGCCTGCGATCTTGGCCAGATCGCCGTCGGCCCTTACCTCGACGCCTGCTTTCAGTAAGGCGTCGATCAGAAGTGACCC
>CAYGMX010000336.1:0-3857 GCA_964351055.1 uncultured Loktanella sp.
TCAAGGGGCCAAGCGATGAAAGCCAGTCTGTCACCCGTGCGCGGTTCACGCCCATATCCGATTCGCCAAAGCGCAGGCGGCCGTAGATCACGAGCAAATCGCCATGCACCCCGACAGTGGTGTGATCGGGAAAACCCCAGATCAGCGAACGGGTCTGGAAGGTCAGCAGACCTTCGGCAAGGCTGCCCGCCAGCAAGCGGGTGCGTGGTGTCGCCAGCGCGCGCTGCTCGACTGCGGCAAGGACCTGATCCGCCGAGGCGGTGATGCGCCGGACCGCAAGAAAGCTGCCCGCTCCAAGCGTATCACCGGGTTCGGCCACATCGGGCAGGCGATGCCAGAGCGCCACATCGGTCGGGGCCAGACGGACATAAGCCATCAGACCGATCACCAGCGCAACGATCAAGGCAAGGACAAGGGCAGCAATGCGCATCAGAAAGACCTTTATTTTATGAACGACAGCGGTTCACACCCTAGCGATAAGGCACGCCGGGCAGGATCGAGAGCATCTCGAACATGATATTGGCACCCGTCAGGGCGGTATTGCCCGATGGGTCATAAGGTGGGGATACCTCGACAAGATCACAACCCACGATAGTCAGACCACGCAAACCACGGATCAGTTCCATGGCCTGCGGTGTGGTCAGCCCGCCGATTTCGGGTGTGCCAGTGCCGGGGGCATAGGCCGGATCAAGGCTGTCGATGTCATAGGTGATATAGCAAGGCTGGTCCCCGATTTTGGCTTTGATGTCAGCGGCCAGCGGGGTCAGCGACTTGTGCCAAAGCTGCGGCGCAAGGTACTGGTTGAACCCCCAGCCTGCCGCCTCGTTGAAGTCGTCAGCGGTATAGCCTGTGCCGCGCAACCCAATCTGGAACACCTTGTCAGCGGTGATGATCCCTTCCTCATAGGCGCGACGAAAGACGGTGCCGTGGGTTTCGCGCTCACCGAACATGTCTTCATTGACGTCCGCATGCGCATCCACATGCACCAGTGCCACAGGTCCGTGCTTGGCCGCGACCGCACGCAGCACGGGCAAGGTCAGCGTATGGTCGCCGCCCAGGGTCATGGGGATGAAATCATGCTTGAGGTGTGCCGCGTAAGTCTCTGTAATAATGCGGATACTGTCGCTCAGCGAAAATGTGTTGATCGCCACATCACCAAGGTCCGCACATTGCAGCGCATCGAAGGGGGCCGCCCCTGTCTGGAGATTATAGGGCCGGATCATCGCGGACTGCTCGCGCACCTGCTTTGGCCCCATCCGCGTGCCGGACCTCCATGAGGTGCCGATATCCATCGGGATGCCGATAAAGCCCACATCAAGTGCTTCGGCAGTTGCGGCCTCTGGCAGACGCATAAATGTCTGCGGGCCAGAGAAGCGTGCCAGATCATTGCCTGAAATCGGTTGGTTCGGCATCAGTTTTTCCTTTTGTTCCAGAGAGCAAGACAGCAAAGCTCCATTGCCACATGCGCGCCCGCGATGGCGGTTGCACCCGTTGTGTCATAAGGCGGTGAGACCTCGACGATATCCCCGCCCACCATATTGATCCCCGCCAGATCACGCAGAATCGCAGCCGTCTGCCAGCTTGCCAGACCGCCCCAACCAGGCGGTCCGGTGCCGGGGGCAAAGGCAGGATCAAGCGCGGCGACGTCAAAGGTCACATAAGCCGGATAATCGCCCACGCGGGCCTTGATCTGGTCGGTGACCCATGCGCTGCCCTTTTCGTGGCACGTGCGGGCGTCGAGATAGGGCATGCCCAGATAATCCGCGCAGTCTGTCCTGATCCCGATCTGGATCGAGCGGGTCACATCGACCAGCCCCAGCTTGACCGCCTTGTACATAAAGGTGCCGTGGTCGATCCGGCTCATGTCGTCGTCTTGCCAAAGGTCCGAATGGGCATCGAACTGCACAACGGACATCGGCCCGAATTTTTCGGCATAGGCACGCAAGATCGGGAGCGTGATGAAATGGTCGCCGCCCAGCGTAACCGTGCCGCACCCCTGCGCCAGAATCCCAGCGATATGGGCCTGCACCAAGGCGGGCACACGTGCGACATCGGCGTAATCAAAGGGCATGTCGCCATAGTCCGCGATGGCGAACTCTGACAAAGGGTCAAACCCATCCCAGCCGTAGGGCGGATCAAAGGGCTGCAAGCTTGAGGCTTCGCGAATCGCGCGCGGGCCGAAACGCGTGCCGGGCCTATGCGTGACCGCCTGATCAAAGGGAATCCCCGTCACGGCAAGGTCATAACCCGCCAGATCCTTAGTGTAATTGCGGCGCATGAACGAGGTGGCCCCGCCAAAGGTATTTTCAAAGGCCAACCCGCGCCGGTCCTTGCGGGTGAATGCCGCATCAACCTCTGATTTTGCTTTATCCAGTGTCATCCGTGCATCCTTTTTCTTACCCCGAGACAGGCAAGGCCCGCTCGACCAGCCGCGCAAAAAACGACGCCCCTGCCGGAGCTGCACCATCGTCAAAATCATAGGCGGGGTGGTGTAGCCCTGCACTGTCGCCATTGCCGACATAGAGGTACGCACCGGGGCGCTTTTCCAGCAAATAGGAAAAATCCTCTGCCCCCATGTCATACTGGCGGGCATCATCGACGATCGGAGAGATTTCGCGCGCCACAGCGGCGGCAAAGGCGGTCTTGTCGGGGTCGTTGATCGTTGCCGGATAGCCGTATTCATAGACCAGTTCGGCCTGCACATTATACGCCGCCGCATGGCCCGCCACGACCTCTTTCAGGCGCTTGTGAACCATGGCTTGGGTTTCCTTGTCCATCGTGCGGACCGTGCCGTTGATATAGGCTTTTTCCGGCACGATATTGTCGGCCGAACCGGTGTGGATCTGGGTGATCGAGATCACAAGATCATTGTAGGGTTTGTGGTTGCGGCTGACGATTGTCTGGATCGCATTCACGATGCCCACCGCAGCCACAACCGGATCGGCGGTCTCGTAAGGATAGGCACCGTGGCCACCAACCCCTGTGATATAGATGTGGATCGTATCGGCGGCAGCCATGATCGGCCCGGGCGTGGTAAAGAACGACCCGACCGCATCACCGGGGCCACTATGGAGCGCATAGGCCTCCTTGATGTCGAAACGGTCAAGCACCCCCTCTTTCACCATGACCTCACCGCCGCCGCCAGCTTCTTCGGCGGGCTGGAAGATCAGCGCGACACGGCCCGCAAAATTGCGTGTTTCCGCCAGATAACGGGCAGCCCCCAAAAGCATCGTGGTATGTCCGTCGTGGCCGCAGGCATGCATCTTGCCGGGCACGGTCGAGGCATAGGGCAGACCTGTCATCTCCTGCATCGGCAGGGCGTCCATATCCGCCCGCAAGCCGATTGTCGCACCTTCGCGCTGGCCATTGATAATCGCGACAACGCCAGAGGTTGCGATGCCTTCGTGGATTTCGTCCACACCGAATGCGCGCAGCCGCTCTACTACAAAGGCCGCTGTCTGGTGGCAGTCGAACCCCACTTCGGGATGTGCGTGCAGATGGCGGCGCCATGCGGTCATGTCCTCGGCGTAATCGGCGATACGGTTGATGACTGGCATGTCTGGTGCTCCGGAAGCTCTGGCAATAGGGTTCCAGTTGATCCCAACACGAAGGCGTGCGCAATGGCAGATAAGACACTGATCAACGATCCCGAAGGCGGAATGCCACGACTGCTGGAAATCATGCGCCGGTTGCGTGATCCGGCCACTGGCTGCCCCTGGGATATCGAACAGGATTTCGCCAGCATCGCCCCCTATACGATCGAAGAAGCCTATGAGGTGGCAGATGCGATTGCCCGCAGCGATTGGACCGAACTGGAGGGTGAATTGGGCGATCTGCTGTTGCAGACGGTCTATCAC
>CAYGMX010000337.1:0-3854 GCA_964351055.1 uncultured Loktanella sp.
GATCGAGATATTCTCGGCCCGCAGCTTTTGGACGACCTCCGGCACGGTCAGTCCGAAGCGCGAGAGGCGCTGTGGATCGACCACAACCTGCAACTCGCGCGTGACACCGCCAAAGACGTTGACCGCCGCCACGCCGGGGATCCGCTCGACCCTGTCTTTCACGATATCTTCGAGGAAATCACCATAGGTCGGGATCGGGCGTATGTTGCCCTCTTGTGCGGTAATCAGCACCCAAGCAATCGGACTGTCATCCGCACCGGATGTATTCAATGTCGGTTCGTTCGCTTCGGCAGGATAGCCGCCGACACGGTCCAAACGGTTGGACACCAGCAAGAGTGATTGGCTCATATCTGTGCCGATGGCAAATTCCAGCGTGACAGAAGCCTGCCCCGTACGCGACTGCGAAGTCATGATTTCCAGCCCGTCAAGGCCACGCAGGGTTTCTTCCTGCGGGTTCACAATCTCGCGCTCGATCTCGGAAGGGGCCGCACCGGGCCAGGTCGTTTCGATCACGACAATCGGCTTGCGCACGTCGGGCGCCAGTTGGATCGGGATCTGCGTAAGCGCCAACGCCCCAAAAAGGACGGCCATCAGTACCGCCGCAATCACGGCAACAGGGCGGTCGATGGAGAAGCGGATAAAATCCATCAGTTCGTTCCCAGCGGACTGGCGGCAATGGCTTGGCCGGGCCGCAGGCGTTCGTTGCCTCGCACGACGACCAGATCACCGGCATCTAGCCCCTCGACCACCTCGTAACGGTCGCCCAAAGCCACGCCGAGCGTGATGTTGCGCGGCTGCGCCTGATCGTCGGCGGCGACGAACACCGTCCAGCCGCCACGGGCCTGCACAAGTGCATCCTTGGGCACGGACAGCACGTCGCGCGCCGCCCCGACAGGAATATCGACCGTCAGAGACTGGCCGACAGCGGCATCACCGATACGGGCCAGTTCGGGGGCCGCAAACAGGACCGCGCGGGTGCGGGTGGACGGGTCCTCGACAGGCAGAAGCGCGCGCAACTCAAGGGTCAGCGCGATACCGGTTTCGGTCTGGGCCGTCACTATCTGGCCAGGGCTCAGGAATGGCGTATAGCGGGAAGGCACATTCGCCTGCACCTCAAAGGCGTCGATATCGAGCAGGCGCACCACGGGTGTTCCTGCCTGGATGAAGGCGCCGGGGATCGTGTTCACTTCCAGCACGACGCCGGAAAAAGGGGCCGTGATCTTGCTGCGTTCCAACTGATAACGGGTTTCGTCCAATCGGGCCTGCGCGCTTTTCTCGCGCGCCTGCGCCTCGACGAACTGCGCTTCGGCCTCCAGAAAATCCGCCTGCGCATCATCAAAACGGCCCTGGCTGAAAGAGGTTGCCCCCCGCAAAGCCTCGATCCGGTCAAGCGCGATCCTTGCCCTGTCCACCCGCGCACGCGCGGTTTCAATACCCGCTGCGGCCTCTGCCAGTTGCGCCTCGGACTGGGCCGCCTGAATGGTTAGTAGCTCATCGTCCAATTCGACCAGAAGATCGCCGGTTTCGACGCGCGCTCCGGCAAGCACGGCAACAGTCTGGACATTGCCCGCAACGCGACCTGCGACATTGCCATCGCGTGCGGTAATGACCTCCGCAAAGACCGGCACCGTTTCTGCCAGCGTCCGGACATCAACGGCCTGCACACCCACCGCTGCCGGCCCCCCCTGGGCCAGTGCCATAGGGCCTGCCACGCTCAAGACTATCCCGAAAACTGCCAGCAATCGCATTGTTCTACCCCATCAAGTGCTGTGGCTAAGGTAGTGTGGTAGCGCGGATGTCAACGCAATCCGCGCGCGCGGGCTGGTCTATCGGCGTCGAATGCGCGGGGCTGCACAAGAATTGCGCAGTGGCGAGGCCGCGCAGGGGCGCGCTTGCCGCCGCTTAGGGCAGCAGGAAAAGCCAGACCCAGACTGTTAAGATCGACAGCCCTGTGCCCATCAGCACCGAGGACGCCGCAACACGCCGCGCCTTGCCATACATATTTGCAAAGACGTAAGTGTTGATCCCCGGAGCCATCGCCGCCGTCATGATCGCCGAGCGCAGGGCGGCATCGGACAGGTCATTGGCTCTGGCCAGCCCCCAAACGATGGCCGGATGCAACACCAGCGAGATCGCCACGACATAAAGGATGGTGCGCATATCGCCTTCGGGGCGATAGCGGTAAAGAACCCCGCCCAGACCGAAAAGTGCCGCAGGCAATGCCGCCCGCACCATCAGGTCAAGCGCATCGGTCAGGACCGATGGCAGTGAAATGCCACCCAGATTAACGATGAACCCCAGCGCAATACCCACGATCAATGCGTTATGGAACATGCCGTTGATCACCTTGCCCGGCAGCGCCATGATGCTGCCGCCGCGATTGCGCGCGATCTCCATTGCGGTGATCCCTACGGCATAGCAAAACGGCGAGTGGATCGCGATGATTGCGTAATTCGCCTCAAGTGCGGAGGCGCCATAGGCCCGTTCCGTGATCGGCAGGCCCAAAAGGAGCGAATTTGAAAAGAGGCAGCAAAAACCTATGGCAACGCTGTCTTCCCAATCGCGCCCGAAGAGATAGCGCGCACCCAACAACCCGGCCATGAACCCCGCCAAAGCCCCCGCGTAGAAGCTGGCCAACAGGGTCAGGTCAAAGTTCTGTTGCAGATCAAGCGATGAGATCGCGCGGAAAAGCAGGCAGGGGATCGCAAACCCTTGGGTGAATTTCATCAGCCCATCGACACCTTCGTCGCTGAAATATCCTTTCCAGACAGCCAGATAGCCAAATCCGATGACCAGAAAGACCGGAAGGATGACATCAAGCAGCGCGGCCATTGTGGCTCCTGTTGTTGGCGGCTGCGCCGCACTTTGATGCCTCCGGCGGGGATATTTGTGCTCGGAAGAAGATCAAGGCAGTGGTCTTGTGAAGGTCATCCCGTCATAGGCCGGATGCACATAATCGGGGGTTTCTGCCGCAACGGTCGCGTAATCAAGATCGGTGTGCATATTGGTCAGGATCGCCTGTCGCGGGGCCGCTTTTGCGATCCACTCCAGCGTGTTGGCCAGATGCGAATGGGTCGGGTGCGGCGCGCGGCGCAAGGCGTCCACAATCCATGTGTCAAGGTTCTGCAAGGCGTCCCATGCGGTATCGGGGATGGATGAGACGTCGGGCAAATAGGCCACATCGCCGATCCGGAACCCCAATGCGTCGATATTGCCGTGTGCCACTTCGAAAGGGTGTAGGATGATATCGCCCCCTGCCCCGCTGATCGTCATTTTCCCTTCGATGGTATTCAACTCGCAGATCGGCGGATAGGCAGAGCCTTTGGGCTGTACGAAAATATAGCCGAACCGCCCCAGAAGGTCATTGCCTGTCGCCCCGTCGGCCCAGACCTGCAAGGGTTGGCGTGTGTTGAAGACGACCATGCGCAGGTCATCGATCCCGTGTACGTGGTCAGCGTGGCCATGTGTGTAGACAACCGCGTCAAGTGCGCCCACACCGGCATCCAGCAGTTGCGCGCGCATATCCGGTGTCGTGTCGATCAGGACGCGGGTGGTTTTGTCGCCGCGGGTCCGTGTCACCAAGAGCGAACACCGCCGCCTCGTGTTTTTGGGGTTGGCCGGATCACAGTCCCCCCAGAGTCCGCCCAATCGTGGCACACCGCCCGATGACCCGCACCCCAAAATGGTAAAGCTCAGGTGATCGCTCATCCTTGGGCCTTCCAGAACAGGCGGTCGAAATTTTCGGTCGTCTGCCGCGCAAACGCCGCGTCGGTCAGGCCATAGATCTTGGCCCCCACTTTGGCGGTATGGGCGGTATAGGCGGGTTCGTTCCGCCTGCCGCGAAACGGCGGTGG
>CAYGMX010000338.1:0-3850 GCA_964351055.1 uncultured Loktanella sp.
CCGCCTGCACTGTAAACCAAGCGGGCAGCCCGCACAGAGCACATGTCAAAAGGGCCGCACCAAAACTTGCGGCCCCGTCAAGAAGATTCCGAAACGCCATAAGTTGCGGTTAAGCCGGAACAAGCAGCGCGCTTAGCGCCGAACCCTCGAGAGTTTCCGCATCGGCCGCGGCGCATAAATCATCGCTGGTCAGTTCAACATCATGTTTGGCCATAAAGCTGCGCTGGCTCACGTCAGTTTCGACTTCGATCGCGTCACGCAGGCTGAGCGCCGAAAGCGACCCGCGCCCCACTTCGTTGCGGGCTTCGTTCAGTTCCGCATCAAGTGCCGCGTCATAGGTGTAGCGGGCGCAATTCTGCGCCACGGTATTGGCCAGCGACAGGTTGGCATAATACATCGGCGTCGACATGGTGAAGAGTTTCTGCACCGCTGGATCGTCAAACGACCGCGCGCCACCCGTTGCACAAGCGGCCAATGTCAAAGCCGCGCCAAACATCACTCCACGTGTCATCATTCTGCTGCCATCCCTGCAAGACGTTTGTGTTTGATCCGGTCCTCGATCTCGTCCCGGAAGTTCTTGATCAGCCCTTGGATCGGCCAAGCAGCTGCGTCACCAAGCGCACAAATCGTATGCCCTTCGACCTGCTTTGTCACGTCCAGCAGCATGTCGATTTCTTCCACGCTGGCGTTGCCTTCGACCAGCCGCGCCATCACCCGCATCATCCAGCCGGTGCCTTCGCGGCACGGCGTACACTGGCCGCAGCTTTCATGCTTGTAGAATTTGGACAACCGCCAGATCGCCTTGATCATATCGGTGGAGTTGTCCATGACGATCACAGCCGCCGTGCCAAGGCTTGATCCCTTTTCCTTGAGCGCGTCGAAATCCATGATCGCGTCGCGCATGTTCTCGCCCCGCACACAAGGCACCGATGACCCGCCGGGGATCACGGCCTTGAGGTTGCCCCAGCCGCCACGGATACCGCCGCAATGCTTTTCGATCAGTTCCTCGAAGGGAATCGACATTTCCTCTTCGACGACACAGGGGTTGTTCACATGGCCGGAAATCGCAAAGAGCTTGGTGCCCGCATTGTTCGGGCGCCCCATGCCGGCAAACCAGCCACCGCCACGGCGCAGGATGGTCGGGACGACAGCGATTGATTCCACATTGTTCACCGTGGTCGGGCAGCCATAAAGACCGGCCCCAGCAGGGAATGGCGGCTTCATGCGCGGCATACCCTTTTTGCCTTCAAGGCTTTCCAGCAGTGCGGTCTCTTCGCCGCAGATATAGGCCCCTGCCCCGTGGGTCAGGTAAATGTCGAAATCCCAACCGGATTTCGCGGCGTTCTTGCCCACCAGACCAGCGGCATAACATTCGTCAATGGCGGCTTGCAGCGCCTCTTTCTCGCGGATGTATTCGCCGCGGATGTAGATATAGCAGGCATTCGCATTCATCGCGAAAGACGCAATCAGGCAGCCCTCGACCAGCGTGTGCGGGTCATGGCGCATGATCTCGCGGTCCTTGCAGGTGCCCGGTTCGGATTCGTCCGCGTTCACCACCAGATAGGCCGGACGCCCGTCGCTTTCCTTGGGCATGAAGGACCATTTCAGACCGGTCGGAAAGCCCGCCCCACCACGCCCGCGCAGGCCGGACGCTTTCATTTCATTGATGATCCAGTCGCGGCCCTTCTTGATGATGCCAGCGGTGCCATCCCAGTGCCCCCGCGCCTGCGCGCCTTTCAGCGTGCGGTCGTGCATCCCGTAAAGGTTCGTGAAAATCCGGTCTTCATCTTTGAGAATCACTGATCGCCCCTGTCGTTCTGGCGCGCGCGCCATAGTTGGTATGTCTGCCACAGGGCAAACCCGAAACCGGCGAGGGCTGCAAGGTCAAAAAGCGCCCGTGTCCGGTTGGACCAGCCATATTCCGCACCCAGCAAGTTCGCCATGACCCAGAAAACACCTGTGCCCGCAACAATCAACGCGACGCGTTGTCCTGCCCGGCTTTGTTTGGTGTTTCCGTGTTGGGTCATGGTGTTTGCAATGGCCTAGTAAACGCCGCCCTTGTCGACCTTCTTGGAGAATTCCGTAGATCCTCCGGCCGCCAGCGTTTTCGCCTGCGGGACCCAGTCATCGCGTGTCGCACGCCCTTTGAAGCCTTCAAGGTTGTCGTCCATCCATGCCTGTTCTTTCGGGCCCCAGCTTGCGATCTGGTCAAAGTGGAAGATGCCCATGCCGTGCAAGGTCTTTTCCAGCTTGGGGCCAACGCCCTTGATCTGCTTGAGGTCATCAGGGCCGCCCTCGCGGGCGGCGCTCAGAAATTCGGGCTTGCCATCCGCTGCGGCGGCAGGCGCGGGTGCAGCGGCCGCAGGTTTCGCAGCCGCAGGTTTGGCGGCTTTCGGCGCGGGTTTAGCCGCAGCAGGCTTTGCAGCCGCAGCAGGCGCAGGCGCCGCTTTCGCGACAGGTGCCGCAACCTGATGCGGACCGGGCGCAGGTGCCCGCCAGCCCAAGGCCAGCACGATCGCGGCAAGCACACCCACGACGCCACCGATGCAGGCCGAAAGGAACAACGAGAAATCATAGAGGACAAAGGCAACGCCTGCCGCGATAATCGCGAACAAGGCGGCAACGGCGATGATGCCTTGGCTGATCGGTGCAGTATCTTTCATCTTTTGTATTCTCCCTCAGGTGGCCCATTGCGGACCGTGCAGACTTGGCACAAATCCATGCGTCAAATCGACCCAATTGCGCGCCCTGTGACAGGTCTAACCGAAACACGGCCCGAGCGTAAAGAAATACTGTGCTTGCGCCGGCGCAGGAGCTTGAATGCCCGATTTGCGGGCAATTACTTTGTCTTGGCGAGCGTTGCGGCCTGACCGATCCAGTCATCACGCTCTATGCGGCCCTTGAACTTTAACCGGCTATCGACCCACGCGATCTCTGCTTGGGTCCAATTGGCGATCTGGTCGAAATGCCAGAACCCCAAGTCGTTCAGCACACCTTCCAGCTTGGGGCCGACCCCGCTGATCTGCTTGAGATCGTCAGCGCCGGATTTGCGCGGGGCGCTCAGCGTCTTGGGCTGCTTTTCGACATTGGCGGGCGGGTTGGACTTTCCCGCAGGTTTGGCTTTGGAGACAGCAACCGCTTCCTGCTTGGCAATTCCTGTCTTGTCGACGGGTTTGCCCGCAGCAGGCTTTGGTTGTGAGACTTTGCGCTCTTTGGCTTTCGGGGTCTTCTGGGCAACGCCATCCTTGATCCAAGGTGTCAGCAGCGGCACTTCGGTACCGTCGATCTTCTTGACCGTATCGCCAATATCCACGGCCAGTTGGACACTGGCGTTATATTGCGTCTTGCCGCTGTCATATCCGCGCAAGCTGGTCAGGCCCTTGAGCGGCTCTGCCGCAAAGCGCCCGTTCTGCGGGCCAGGGGTCGGCACGCGACCTGCCGCCAGTTCGTCAATAATTTCGCCCAAGCGCTCTGCGGTCAGGTCTTCGTAATAGTCCTTGCCGATCTGGGCCATGGGCGCATTGGCGCAAGAGCCAAGGCATTCGACCTCTTCCCACGAAAACTTGCCATCCGCAGAAAGCGCATGAGGCTTGTCAGCGATCTTGTCCTTGCAGACGCCGATCAGGTCTTCTGCGCCGCAGATCATGCAAGACAGCGTGCCGCACACCTGAATATGGGCAACCGCACCAACAGGCTGTAGCTGGAACATGAAATAGAACGAGGCCACTTCAAACGCGCGGATAAAGGCCATGTCCAGCATGGTCGCCACATGTTCAATCGCGGGGCGGGACAACCAGCCCTCTTGCTCCTGCGCACGCCAAAGGATGGGGATGATCGCGGAGGCCTGACG
>CAYGMX010000339.1:0-3844 GCA_964351055.1 uncultured Loktanella sp.
GGTCATTGTTGGTCAGGAAGTTTGCGGCGCGGATCGCCTCCATTTCCGAACCGGCGCGCGGCAACGTTGATCCCATCCCGAAGAGAGTCACGAATGTTTCATCGTCCATATCCGCAGGCAGAATGATCCCGGCCGCTTCGATCTCGGCCATTTTCTCGGCAATCTTTTTGGGGCCGATTGGCAGGGCCACAGGGTTCATGATCGCAGAGGTCATGCCCGCCGTCATTGCCATCGGCAAAAAGGCGTTGTTGATCCCGTGACGGTTGGGCAGGCCAAAGCTGATGTTGGACGCACCACAGGTCGTGTTCACGCCCAGTTCCTCGCGCAGACGGCGCACAAGGGTGAAGACCTGCAAACCGGCCGTACCCATGGCACCAATCGGCATCACCAGCGGGTCCACCACGATGTCATGGGCGGGGATACCAAAGTCGGCAGCACGCTCCACAATTTTCTTGGCCACGGCAAAGCGCACATCAGGGTCTTCGGAAATACCGGTGTCGTCGTTGGAAATGGCCACAACGGGCACGTTGTATTTCTTGACCAACGGCAGAACCAGCTCCAGCCGCTCCTCCTCGCCGGTGACGGAATTCAGTAGAGGGCGGCCTTCGGCAGCGGCCAGACCGTTTTCCAGCGCGCCGGGGACTGAACTGTCGATGCAAAGCGGTACATCCACGATGGCCTGCACCCGCAGGACCATTTCCCGCATCAGTGGCGGCTCGACAAAGTTGTTGTCGGCATAGCGCGGATCTTCGGCCATCTTGTTGGAAAACACGGCGCCCGAATTGATATCTAGGACCGTGGCCCCCGCAGCAACCTGCGCAATGGCATCGGCCTCGACGCGGCTGAAATCGCCACGCTCGAGTTCTTCGGCGAGGATCTTGCGGCCTGTGGGGTTGATCCGCTCACCGATCACGCAAAAGGGCTGGTCGAACCCGATAATGGCCGTCTTGGTTTTGGATTCGACAATCGTGCGTGTCATGCAAAAGGTCCTTAAGATTGAGTGGCAGGGACGGCAGAGGAACCGCCGTTTGCGATAGCCCAGTCGGCATTGGTCTTGATGCCGCCAAGCGGGAAGAAGTGGACATGGCTGATGTTGAAATCAGGGTGCGCGGCTTTGTGCGCCGCCAGTTCGGTCAGCACCTCGGTAGGTTCATAAGGCAGCAGCAGTTTGGTCACATCCATCGCCCGCTTTTGCAGCACCTTCAACGAAGGACCGACGCCACAGGCAATCGCGAATTTGATCAGCGTCTGCAACTTGGCCGGACCCGCGATGCCGATATGGATCGGGATGGTGATGCCCGCCGCTTTCAGCGCATCGGCCCATGCAATGATCGGACCTGCCTCAAAAGCGAATTGCGTGGCAAGTGCCATTTCCGCGCCAGTTGTTTCAGAGAATTTCTGTTTCCAGCGAAGGGCTTCCATGACGTTCTTGTCAGAGCCGTCTTTGTCGATGTCGCGGTTACCTTCGGGGTGGCCTGCCACATGCAGGCGTTTGAAATCGCCGAACAGGCCGCTTTCCATCAGCTGCATGGAGGAATGGAAATCACCATGCGGTTCGGCCACACCACCGGCCAGCAACAATGCCTGATCGACACCCGCCTCGCCCTGATAGCGGGCGATCCAGTCGGCCAGCGTGGCCTTGTCCTTGATAATGCGTGCCGGAAAGTGTGGCATGACCTTGTAGCCGTCGGCAGACAGGCGCTTGGCCGTGGCGACCATATCGTCGATCGGGGTGCCTTCGATATGGGCGATATAGACGCGGGTGCCGGCGGGCAGCAGGTCACGGAAGTCTTCGACCTTTTCCGCCGTGCGCGGCATCACTTCGATGGAATAGTCTTGCAAGAAGGCCTCGACGTCGGGGTTCACACCGATGTTTTCAGCTTCTTTGCGCTTGAGGAAGGGGAGCAGGGACATAACGACCTCCGATAGGCGTGGGGGGATGCGTGGTGACTTGGTCAAGCCCAGCCATCATTTGCGATAAGGGTTTTGATCCGGTCTTGATCGTATTCGGCATCAATGCGGGCAACAGCGGCGGCGGCGGCTTCGGCATCGGTGCCTTCGGCGGGCACGGGGTCTGCCTTGCGAAAACCGGCCATGTATTCGTCTGATTCCGCAGCACCCGATTTCATCGCGGCACGGTCGATGGCCTGTTCAAAGCGTTCGGGCAGGGGCAGCTTGGTCCCGCGACGGCCACGCCCGACAATGACCTGCGCTGGCATATCGCGCCAGTATACGATTGTGACGTCAGGCATCTGATTCCCCTCGACTGCGTTGCACATCTTCTACCACTCGGCGGTCCGCTCTAAAGTCGGTTTTCGACATAGCGGGAGCGGTGAGCGACCGTCATGTCCTAACCCATGGACCCTGTGCAGGGCCACCGTGCGGCAGGGTCAAAACCTTCATATCCTTTATGCACAGAATTGACGCAGGTGCTGACAACACTTGTGCAAACCAAGATCCCACCATACCTTGAGGCTAACTGAAGAATGGAGGGCGTAAAAAATGGCGCCCAAGCGTCCCAACGGTGCGGGCGCGTTCCCAAAAGCGGTCGAGACCCCCGCGCCAACATCGCCCGATCCGGCGCAGCTTTATGCGGCACTGGATCTGGGTACAAATAGCTGTCGGATGTTGATTGCCCAGCCAAAGGGCAGCCAATTCCACGTGGTCGACAGTTTTTCAAAGTCTGTGCAATTGGGCCAAGGTCTTGAAAGCACAAGGCGATTGTCGCGCGCGTCGATGAACCGCACGGTTGCCGCCATGCGGATCTGCCGCGAAAAGCTCAAACGCCACGGGGTCAAGCGCATGCGTCTTGTCGCAACCGAGGCGTGCCGCAGGGCGCTGAACGGGGACCAGTTTGTGCAGCAGGTCTATCGTGAAACCGGATTGCTGCTTGAAATCATCAAACCCGAAGAAGAGGCGCGGCTGGCCGTGATCTCTTGCGCGCCATTGGTCAGCGTAAACACCGAACAATTGCTGGTCGTCGATATTGGTGGCGGGTCCACGGAACTGGTCTGGATCGATCTGACCAATGTGCCCAAGCGCGAACGGCCCCGTGCGATCATGCGGCTCCATGCAGGGTTTACCTCCGATCCTGGCCCCTTTGCTGCGGCCAAGGTCGTTGACTGGATTTCTGTGCCGCTTGGCGTCGCCACACTGCGTGACCAGTTTGCCGATGTCGAAGACGATGCGGCCCGCTTTGCCTTGATGAGTTGGTTTTTCGAGGAAAACCTTGAAGAATTTTCGCCCTATGCCGCAGCCCAAGCCCGTGAGGGGTTCCAGATCAGCGGCCCGAGCGGCACCGTCACGACCGTGGCGGCGAGCCATTTGGGATTGAAACGCTACGACCGGACCAAAGTTGACGGGTTGCGGATGACCTCGGACCAGATTGACACGGTGATCCGCGATTACCTGTCCCTTGGCCCTGCGGGACGCCGCGCCGATCCGCGCATCGGCAAGGACCGGCAGGCGCTGATCATGTCCGGTTCCGCGATCTTGCAGGCCTTGATGCGGCTTTGGCCGACCGATCGGCTGTCTGTGGCGGATCGTGGCCTGCGGGAAGGTCTGCTTTATGCGCAGATGTCGGCGGATGGGGTCTTGGAAGACACCCCGTTTTGAGGGTAAAGCGCAGCCATGGCCAATAAACCCACCAAAAACACATCCGGACGCGGTCAGCGCGACCTGACCGTCAAGGTCAAGACCGCGCGCGGGCGCAAGCTGTCGTCGACCCAATGGCTGCAACGGCAGCTGAATGACCCATATGTGAAGCGGGCCAAGGCGGACGGGTATCGGGGCAGGGCGGCCTACAAGATACTGGAACTTGACGACAAATACCGCTTTTTAGTAC
>CAYGMX010000340.1:0-3839 GCA_964351055.1 uncultured Loktanella sp.
ATATTCTGCTGTGTTAGACGTGTTGTCCTGACACGCCGCTGGGATTTTTAAAATCTCCTGGTGTTACCTGCGCCAGATCGAAAGGTTTCAGATGCCCGATGTCATAGCCCGCGGTTTCCAGTACCGCAAAAGACGAGGGGCCTTGCAGGGCGAAACCCGCGATTTTGTCGCTTTCATCGCTGATCTGCACATCAAAACCCCAAGCGGCATCCAAAAGCCACGCCAGCATCGGTTCCTGACAGCACAGCCGCCAGTCATCCTTGCCAAGATGGAACAGGGTACCGTCGTCGATGACCATGCCTTCTTCGTCACACCAGAGCGTATAGCCGACGCGGCCCAGCGGAATGCGGCTGATATCGCGTGTCATCACGCGGTTGAGCATTTGAACCGTGCCAGGCCCGCTGATCCGGTATTTGTGCATGGGTGAAATGTCGAAAAGAGCGGCCTGATTGCGCAGGGCGAAATATTCGAACTCGACCGTATCCAGCACAGAGGGTGCTGCATAACCCGCCCAGTTGTACCAGCCCTTAGCACGGCTCAGCGCCTCGAGGCGGGCCTGTACCGGCCCGTCGATCAGGCCCAGCTTGGGGTCTGTAACAACGCTCATGCCATCTCTCCCAAGGCTGTCAAAGCGGCATTGCGCCCCGCAAGCCCCATCAGGTCACCGCCCGGATGCGCGGATGCGCCACAAAGGTACAAACCGGCAGGGCCCATGCGATAGCGCCCGATCCCGTTTGCCGGTCGCAGGGCAAGCAACTGATCCAGCGCCATTTCCGCATGGTGCCAGTGACCGCCCGGTGCGCCGGTCTCTGTCGCGATCTGGTCGGGTGTGATGACCTCGGTTGCGGTGATCAGGTCGGGCAGGGCAGGGATCGCGGCCGTCAAAGCGTTGCGGGTGATTTCAGCCAGCTTGTTCTTGGCTTCTAATGTCCAGCCACCCTCCAGATCGACCGGCGCGTATTGCACGATCGTCGAAAGATAGGTCCCGTTGGACAAGACGGCCTCGATCACAGGGGCGCGTGACATTTCGCGATACTTTGACGGGTTGAAGGCGCGTTCGACATAGTCGGCACTTGGGGCGATGATCAGGCGTGCATTGCTGCAATCCTTGGACAGTCCGGGCAGGGCGGGGGGCGCACTGAGGGTAAAGTTGACCTTGGCCGCCGTGCCGCGCGCGCGGATGTTGCGTAGCCTGTTGGTGGCTTCAATGTCAAAGTTCTCTGGGCCAGCCATCTGTGCCGTTTGCAAAGCGCCGCCGCTGCAAAGCACGGTTGACGCATTTAGCCTGTCGCCCGATGCGGTTTCCACACCGATCACGCGGTCCTTTTCGATCAGGATGCGCGTGACGGCCTGTTGTGTTCTGATCTCGCAACCGGTGTCTGTGGCTGCTTTTGCAAAGGCCGCAATCACGGCACCCATGCCGCTTGTCGGAACATAGGCCCTCCCGCCGTGCCCCATGCGGTAGACCAGACTGAAAACAGTGCCGGGCGAACGGGGACCAGCCGCAGCACCACGGACCGCATCCGCCGCAAGCAGCCCCGCCAGAGGTCCTTCGGGAAGTTCGTCGAGGATCAGGTCATAGGCGTTCGACAAAAGCACCTGCAGGAACCTGCGAAATTCTGTTTTGCCCATGCGCCGCAGATCAAGGCCGACCCGCCCCAATCGCCAAAGTTCCTTAAGGCTGGCAGCCGATAGCAAGCCGCCCTCCAGACCCGGAGGAGGCGCCGCACCGAGCCTGCTCAGAATGTCGCCGTAACCCACCAGACGGCGCCTAAGGACGTTATAGGCTGCGGCATCGGGGTGCGTAGAGCCATCCGCAAAAGTCACCGCTTCGTCGCGGATCACAATGTGGTTTCCATCGTCGGTCAGGACAAGGGTGGGCAGGGTTTTGGTACCGAAAGGCCAGCCATCGGTTTTCATGCCGGTCTCTGCGCGCACTGCAGGGCTCAGATTATAAAGAAGATGGGCCATGCGCGGACGTCCGTCCGCATCGGGTGCCGCCATGCCCCCTAGTTCTGCTGCCGCATCCAGCAGGCAGACATTCTTGCCGGACTTGCCCAGCACAGCAGCCGCCACCAACCCGTTCAGCCCGCCGCCGATAACAATCGCATCATAGCTGCTCATGCCGCATAGCCTTTCATGCGGATATGCCGTGGTGCCTGCCGGATGATGGCACGGGCCGCATTGGCACCGGGCGCGCCCATCACACCACCACCCGGATGGGCCGAGGAGCCGCACATATAAAGACCCTTGATCGGGGTTTCATACTGCGCATAACCCGGAACGGGGCGGTTGAAGAACAGCTGGTCAAAGGTCAGTTCGCCCTGAAAGATATTGCCTTCGGTCAGTCCCACTTCGCGTTCGATATCCAGTGGCGACCGTACCTCCATATGAACAACACGGTCGCGGATGTCGGGGCAGGCGATGGCCATCTGGTTCAGAACGGTCTCTGCCATGGCTTTGCGTTGTGCATCGGTCCAGTTTTCGCCTGTGCGTGCACCATCGACCTCAAGGTCATAGGGCGCATACTGGACAAAGACGGTCATCATATGGCTGCCCGGCGGCGCCATTGTGGGATCAATCTGGCTGGGGATCAGCATGTCGATATAGGGCTTTTCCGACACGCGCCCTGCCTTCCAGTCGTCATAGGCGCGCTCTAGCTCCCATAGTGATTCAGAGGCGTGCATATCCCCGCGCAGGAAACTTGCATGTGGTGGCGCGGCGGGGAACGCGGGCATACGGTCCAGCGCGATATTGAGCTTGGCGGATGATCCGCGGATTTTGAAGCCTGTTACCGCCTTGATGAAATCGGGCGGCAGGGCGGATGCATCAACATGTTTGAGAAACGTGCGCTTGACGTCCATGTTCGAGGCGACGACAGGGGCACGGAATTCCTTGCCATCCTCAAGTGCGACACCCGTGACCTGTCCGGCCTTTGTCAGGATTTCCGCAACACCGGCGCCTTTGTGAATGGTGCCGCCGTGGTCCTCAAGACAGGCACCCAAGGCGTTCGAGATCGCGCCCATACCGCCACGGGCAAACCCCCATGCGCCGATGCCACCATCAATGTCACCCATGTAGTGATGCAGCAGCACATAGGCCGTGCCGGGGGAATAGACGCCCAATCCCGTGCCGATGATCCCCGATCCGGCCAGATGGGCCTTGATCAGGTCGTTTTCGAAATGCGCATCAAGAAAGTCGCCAATGGACATCGTCCAGAACCGCAGGGTTTCGCCTAACTCTTTTTTGCCCAAGCCGTGCGCCTTCTTGATCAGATAGGCCATTTCGCCAAGGTCACGCGGTTTTAGCGATGCGGGGTCGGGAGCATTGCGCAGCAGGAAAGGCCGGATAAAGCGGCACTGGCGCATGATGGCCTGCGCATACCCCTGATAGGCGTCCGCATCGCGCGGCGAATGGCGCGCCATTTCGCGGCGCAGTGCGTCATGGTCCGAATAATAGGCAAAGTAGTCACCATCCCGCGTGAAGCTTGCCCCGCCTTCGTAGGGGATCACTTGCAGCCCGTATTTGGGCAAATCCAGATCGCGCGCGATTTCACGGCGCAAGAGCGAACAGACGTAGGAACAGTTCGAATAGGTCCAACCATCATGCAGCGACCGGCTGACCGCTGCGCCGCCGATCCAGTCGTTCTTTTCGACAACCAGCACCTTAAGACCTGCCCGCGCCAGATAGGCGGCAGTGGTCAGCCCGTTGTGACCGGCTCCGGCCACAATCACATCATATGAAGTCTTGAGCGCCATAAGAGCAAGACTAGCGGCTGCATGGGTCGGGGTAAAGTTTATTTGAGCGCTCAAATAAAAAATTATGACGCTCGCTTGTCA
>CAYGMX010000341.1:0-3832 GCA_964351055.1 uncultured Loktanella sp.
TGTTTCCAACATTTTTCCCTGATGTCGCGGCGGTTTCACAATCAAGCTGCGACAGTCTTCCTCTTGACCAGTTTAACCTGACATTGCGGTGTGTCAATTAGTTTAGACACTTTAAGTGTCAACTTTGCCTTACACCCGTCACAATCGAAGTAATGAACGGGCGCCGCGACTTTGGCATGTCGATATTCGCGAATCCGGCCGCTTCCAGAAGCGCTGCGATTTCCGCAGCAGAGCGCGCGCGGCCTGTGCGCATCGCCATGCAATAGAGCGCAAAATAGGCATCGCCCGCGCGTTGCGGCTCTGCGCCGCCCGTCATCGGTTCCGAGATCACAATGCGCCCGCCTTCGGGCAAAGCATCATGGACCGCATGCAAAAGATCGGCGACGGTATCGTCCGCATGATCGTAAAGAACACGGACAAGGCTGATCAGCTCTGCGCCCCGTGGCAGGGGGTCATCGCGGAAGGAACCTGAAACAATCTCCACGCGGGGTGTCAGGCCCTCGCGATCAAATCTGCGGCTGGCCGCTGGTGCGACAGCGGGCAGATCGAACAGGATCATCGAAAGCGTCGGATTTGCCGCGCCGACAGCCGACAGAAACGCGCCGGTCCCACCGCCAATATCCATCATGACTCGGACATCGCTGAAATCGATGGTTGCGATCGTATCTTCGGCGACCAAGACCTGACTGTCAGCCATCAGTTGCGAATATGTGGCTGCGGTTTTCGGGTCTGTCGCGCCGCCCGCACCAAAGACATAGGGCCAGAACTCGGCCAGCTCTGTCTCGACCTCGCCGCGAAAGAAGGCCACAGGGTCCGCAAGATCCAGATAAAGGACATCGTGATGATCGATCATGCCCGCCAAACCCGGTACACCAGCCAGCGCTGCACCCCGCGTGGTCAGCGCATACCGCCCGGACTTGCGGCGCTTGAGCAGCCCCAGCGATACAGCGCCCGCCAAAAGCACGCGCATCCGGTCCAGCGGAACAGCCACGTCCGCAGCCAAGGCAGCGTCGGTCTTTTCATTGACAAGCAGGAGTTCCGGTATCTGTAGCCGGACCAGCGCCTGCAAGATCTGGCTATGGCAAAAGCCTGCCACCAGATCAAACATGGCCTCGCCTTCGCGGCGCACTATCCGGCGGGTCAGTGGAAAACTGGCGGCCCATTTCTGAAAGCGGCGCGACGCCACAAGGCGGGTCAGGCGACCAGCAGGGCGCACAGCATCACGGGGCAACCGCGGCTCCGGTCCGGATAGCCCTGCGTCCTTCATTATTCGCCGGGAACTGTTGGCAGGTTACGCGCACCTGCGGGAACAAGTTTGTCAGCATAGGCGCGGACCATCTTGGCCAAAGCCGCCTCGCCGGGGCAGGCCGGAATAGAAGAGATGGCACCACCAAGAATATCGTCAAAGCGCTGCACGGCACCTTGCACACCGTAAACGGCAACAGCATTCGGCCGGCCATGCAGATCATCCTGACCCGCAGGTTTGCCCAATGTGCTTTCATCGCACAACGCATCGCGCAGATCATCGGCAACCTGAAAGGCCTCGCCAATGCGCGCACCTAACTCTTCCCATGGCTCGGCCTCCTGACCTGCAGCAACGGCACCCATCTGGGTCGCGGCAATAAACAAGGCCCCTGTCTTGGCCTGATGATAGGCAGACAGGTCAATCGTGGGTTCGCTTTCCCATCCCTGCCCCGCACAAATACCAAACGGCATACCGGTGCGTGTGCCCAGTATGTCGATCAAAGCCAAGGCACGGGCTGGCGCATCTGCACCGGCGCGGGCGAGTATCTGAAAGCCCATGATGATCAGACTATCGCCCGCCAGAACCGCCAAGGGCTCGGAATAGGCTTTGTGTAGCGCAGGCTTGCCACGGCGCATGTCGGCATCGTCGAAACACGGAAGATCGTCGTGAGCAAGACTGGCGCAATGGATCACTTCCAACGCCACCGCAGCCGCGTTTGTCAATCCGGGCCGGTCGTCGCCACAGGCCATTGCAACCGAAGTCAGGATTGTCGGCCTGATCCGCGCACCACCGGGAGTGACGGCATATTCCAAGGCCGCAGCCAGCTTGGCTGGCGCAACACCACCCTGCCCCTGCTGGATAGCCGCCGCCATCGTCTCCTCGATGCGCTCAGAGATTTTCATGCGTGTCTCCTTTGCAATCTATAGTGTCTATTTTAGTTTACATATGTCAATGTAAATCCAACGGAACAGATTGAGTCTGGTGATTAATGGCGGCACAAGCGCCAAAAGTAGTAATTGTCGGTGCCGGAATCGGCGGATTGGCAGCGGCTCTCAGGCTCAGCCATCAAGGTTGCGATGTGACAGTGCTGGATATGCACGGCGGACCGGGCGGCAAGATGCGCACAGTCCCGTCCGCTGCGGGACCGGTGGATGCCGGCCCGACTGTGCTAACCTTACGTCCCGTGTTCGAGGCGCTATTTGCCGATGTGGGCGAAGACCTTGCGCGCCTGCTTACCCTTGAACCCCTTGAAACACTGGCGCGACATTACTGGGATGATGGCGCGATGCTTGATCTGATGGCAGACCCCGACCAGAGCTTGCGCAACGTGATCTCAGTTTTCGGCGCAAAGGCCGGCCGCGAGTTCGAGGCATTTTCAGCCCGCAGCAAGCGGCTGTTCGCGGCCTTTGATGCGCCAATCATGCAGACCGCAGAACCCGACCGAATCGCGGTCACAAAAACAGTGATGCGCAATCCGCGCCTGATTGGCGATATGGCCCCGCACCAAAGCATGGCCGGATTGCTGTCGCGGTCTTTCAGCGATCCGCGCCTGGCCCAGCTTTTCGGGCGCTATGCCACCTATGTCGGCGGATCACCCTATGCCTCCCCGGCGATTCTCTCTTTGATCTGGCAGGCAGAGGCACGCGGGGTTTGGTCCGTGGCAGGGGGTATGCACAAACTGGCACAAACCATCATGGCGCTGGCCGTCAAACGGGGTGCAACCTTCCACTTCGACACCAAGGCAACGCGGATCACACAGCAGGGCGGAAAGGTGTCCGGTGTCGAAACGACCCGCAGCCATTTCCCCGCTGACACCGTCTTGTTCAATGGCGACCCGCGCGCCTTGGCAACGGGGCTTCTTGGCGATGGGCCTAGAACGGCGATCAGCGCAGCAAACGTCGAACCGCGCAGCCTGTCGGCCTATGTCCATGCTTTTGCGGCTGCCCCGTCAGGCACCTCGCTTGCCCACCATACCGTCTTCTTCGGGCACGATCCCAAAGCCGAATTCGCGGACCTCGCCAAAGGCCGGATGCCCACGGACGCCACGCTTTATCTTTGCGCGCAAGACCACGGCACTTGTCCACCAGATGCCCAACAACGCTTTGAAATCATCATGAACGGCCCGCCCGTGCTCCGCGACCCCGAAAAGGAAAAACCCCTATGTCAGACACAGATTTTCAAGCGGTTTCAGGATTTCGGGCTGCAGTTCAGCCCGGTTCCGGGACCTCTGGCACTGACCACACCACAGGGGTTCGACGCGCTGTTTCCAGCGAGCAGCGGTTCCCTTTACGGGCAGAGCCCGCACGGCATGATGGCAGCCTTCAAGCGCCCTACGGCGCGCACCAAGATACCGGGCCTTTACCTGTGCGGGGGTGGGACCCATCCGGGAGCGGGGGTGCCGATGGCAACCCTCTCCGGTCAGCACGCGGCCGCGGCGATCATGACGGACCTTGCTTCCATCTCGATGTCCCGCCCAACGGCTACGCCTGGTGGTACATTGACGGGATCAGCGACTGTGGGACGAAAGCGGTCTCTGTCATAGGGTTTATCGGATCGGTGTTTTCGCCGTGGTACGCATGGTCGGGG